>CAMBGO010000078.1 GCA_945866165.1 Chitinophaga pinensis
AAATAATTCAGATGCCATAAAATTCAATATCCATAAAATCAGACCAAGCATGATTATTTTTGAATTGGATTCACTTCTTGAAAAATATGAATCACTTGCAGAACGAAAAAAGAATGAAAATCAACTTGGAAATCAAGACTCAGAATTGCTTGAAGCAATAAATGATACAGAAGATAAAATTAATCATATTAAGGAATTCATTCAATCTATTTAGCATGTTACTCTTTGTTGTTGCTACCATAATATTTATGGAATGCCTCGACCCTGTTATTCACATGTAATTTTTTATAAATATGATAAACATGCTTACGGACAGTTTCCTGCGAAATATCGAGTAAAGAAGCAATTTCTTTGTATAACTGACCTCTTACTAGATGTTCCAAAATTTCACTTTCGCGGTGCGTTAACACTTCCATTTCCACGTTATTAACAGGAGCAGGTGTTCTAAAACTTGCAACAACTTTACTAGCTATTTCACCTGACATTGGCGCTCCACCTTTAAAAGCATTCCTGATAGCAGAAACAATTTCATCTGGTGTGCCTTTTTTAAGAATATATCCACAAGCACCAGCCCTCAGTGCATTAAATATCTTATCATTATCCTCATAAATGGTGCACATTATAAAAAGCATGTTTGGGCATTTCACCTTTAAAATTCTTACTGCTTCAATTCCATCCATTCTTCCCATATCAATATCCATTAGAACAATATCAGGCGAAAGCTCAGGTAATGAAATTACAGCTGCTTCACCTGAATCAAATGCTCCAACCATTTCCAACCCTGCAGAATCACGAATAAGCTTTTCAAGAGAATCTCTGATAAAAGAGTTGTCTTCTACAATAGAAACCCTTATGATATCCTGTTGATTTTCCATATTCAAATCTAACCATGAATCAATTGAAAAAAATTACAAAATCAGTCAATTATATATTAATTATAATAAATTGATATGAATTATACAGGAACGTATAAAATATATTTCCCCTTAAAATATTCTTCATTAAAAACAGTTTCTATTTCGGTTACATAAGGCCTTAATTGTGAATCAGCAATCTCTTGAGTAAGATCACCTCCTTTTAAGCAAATAAGTCCATTTTTATAATCCTCCATCTTTCTTTCCTTTCTTAACAGGGGCTTACTCCAACTCCAAAGATCTTTTAAAGGGGCTACCGCACGAGAGACAGCAAAATCAAATTTTTTCGATTTAATCGACTCTACTCTACCACAAAAAACTTCTACATTTTTAAGATCTATAGCCGATGATATTTCACTCACTACTTTTACTTTTTTAGCAATTGAATCTGCTAATAAGAACTTTACTTCTGGAAAAAAAATAGCAAGTGGAATACCCGGAAATCCGCCGCCAGTGCCAAGATCGATAACCTCCATGCCGGTAACAAAAGGAAAAGTTGCCGCAATTGATAACGAATGTAAAACATGTTTCAAATAAAGCGAATCTATATCTTTACGGGAGATGACATTTATTTTTTCATTCCATTCAGTATAAAGAGAAAATAACTCAGTGAGTTGAGCAGATTGTATTTCAGAAAAATCATTAAAATATTTTTCGATTAGCTCCAATTTTTCATTGGTTTTTTCCATAATGACGATATAAAAATCAAATAATAAAAAAACATCCAAATATCCCACAACAGATAATATGGAAATAGATCTGATTCATCAAGTTTTTTCATACACTTGAAAAAAACAATTCCCTGAATTATTAACCTTAAAGAAAAGACAATAATTACAAATTGCCAATTGAAAGTAAAAAAACTAGTAATCAACAACGGATAAAAAAGAAAATGCGATAGCATGTATATACCAAGCTTTACCCGATCCTTGAATTTATAATACCGCCCTGTGGAATTATGTCTCCGTTTTTGCCTTATCCATTCTCGCCAATTATCTGGAGGAGTAGATAGGGTAAAAGCTTCTTTATCTAATACAACAGCTGTATTAGTAGAAGTAGTTGAAGCATTGATAAATAGATCGTCGTCACCTCCAGCAAGGTGATGATGAGAGGCAAATCCTTTTTGCTTATAAAAGAGCTCCTTTTTATATGCCAAATTACGACCTACACCCATGTATGGTTGACCTGCTAATGCATAAGAAAAATATTGTATTGCACTATGAAAAGCATCAAATCTGACCAATCTATTTAAAAAGCCATTCCTCTTTTTGAATGCACCATAGCCCAAAACAATTTCAATTCCAGGAGTAAAAGCATCTTGCATTAACTGAATCCAATGCTCAGAAGAAGGAATACAATCAGCATCAGTTAATAGTATAATTTCATATTTCGCAGACTTAATTCCCATGGAAAGAGGGAATTTTTTTCCTGGAATGTGCATTGCCTCTTGCTTCAATTCAACAATATGCAACTGTTTGAAGTCTCTGTATAAGGCTTCCAAAAAATATTTTGTATCATCTATTGAATTATCGTTTACAACAACAACCTGGTGGGTACTTTTATATTTCTGAACCAACACGCCAGGAAGATTCTGCTCAATATGGTCTGCTTCGTCTCGGGCACATATAATTACACTAACAGGACTCTCCTGGTGAAAACCTGATGGGTTTTTCTTATAGAAAGACATTAATGAGAAATACCTTGAATAATAAAATATCTGAACACCGGCAATAATGGCAAAAACAATAAATGGTAAATCAGGACTCAAAATCATACTCACAAAGATAATTCTGAATTATTAAAAGAAGACAATGTATTGCAAGTATTTATGCCATGTATTTGAACACATCTGTTCTCTGTATATTTGCTACATGACATATGAACAATGCCTAGATTACCTATATTCCAAGCTACCCATGTTCAGCAGAATTGGCTCAGCGGCATTGAAAAATAACCTTGACAATACCATTAAACTGCTAACATTTCTTGAGAACCCGCATACAAAATTTAAAAGTATCCACATAGCCGGTACCAATGGAAAGGGATCTGTAAGCCATATGCTTGCCTCTATATTTCAAAGCGCAGGATACAAAACAGGACTTTATACATCGCCTCACCTCAAAGACTTCAGGGAGAGAATTCGAATAAACGGAGAAATGATTAAACAAAAAGATGTTTTGGATATGACTTTAAAACTCACGCCTATTATAGAAGATATTGAGCCTTCGTTTTTTGAGGTAACTGTGGCAATGGCATTCGATTACTTTAGTAAAAATGAAGTTGACATTGCTATTATTGAAACTGGATTGGGTGGTAGACTAGATAGTACCAATGTCATTACGCCAGAACTCTCCATAATTACGAATATTGGATATGACCACATGAATATCCTAGGAAATAGTTTAGTTGAAATTGCAACAGAAAAAGCAGGAATAATAAAAAATGGAGTGCCTGTAGTACTTGGGAGAACAGATGAAGAAACAAAAAATGTTTTCATAAACAAGGCAACTGAAACAAATTCAATATTGTCTTTTTCAGAGAATGTATATGAATCAATCGTAAATGATCTTTCACCAGATATGATTTCATTACAATTAATAAATAAAAAAAATAATGAGGTTTATGAAATCAAATGTGACTTACCCGGTATTTATCAAAAAGAAAATGTAGCTACTGTTGTAACAGCAGTCGATTTATTGAATCAAGATGGCTGGAATATTAGTAAAAATGCCATGTTAAATGGGTTCGAAAAAACAAAAAACAACACTTCCCTTTTTGGCAGATGGGATGTATTAAGAAAAAAACCACTACTGGTTTTGGATGTAGCTCATAATGAAGATGGATTTTCAAAATTGATTTCACATCTCTCAAAATTTAAATTTGGTCAAATTCACTTTATACTAGGATTTTCCAAGGATAAGGATTTTGATAAAATCATTGATATGCTTCCAAAAGAATCACAATTTTACTTTACCAGCGCCAATTCACCGAGAGCACTAGACCATGAAACGCTTTTAAAAATTGCCCAGAATAGAAATATAGAAGGAAAATCATTCGCTACAGTTAATGATGCAATTGAAGATGCACTAAAAATTACAAAAGAAGACGATTTAATTATTGTTTCAGGAAGTATTTATGTTGTTGGGGATGTTGACAGGGATAGGTTTTGCTAATAATGTAATTCTCCCAAATAGTCTAGGGCATAAAACAAAGCTGTTGCATGCATACTTTGAATAATTTCTTTTTCCTTGAGTAATTGTTTAACCTCTGACAAGTTCAGGAAATGTAACTCAATTTCTTCATTGTGATCAAGCATCTGCTCTGCTATTTTTGTTCCACCTTGCGCAAGAAAAAAATGCATCCAATTATTATTAGTTGATGGATTGGAAGAAGTTTTTCCTAAATAAGTGTACGATGAAAATTCATATCCAGTTTCTTCTTTTAATTCACGTGATACAGCCCCTTGTAGTGACTCGTCTGTAGGATCTACACAGCCACCGGGTAATTCCATCAGGGTTAAACCCAATGCGTGTCTATATTGTCGCTCAAATATGAATTTTCCCTCTACTGTAATGGCAATTGCTGTAACCCATTCCGGAAACTCATATACGTAATATGGATCAATGATAGCACCATCAGTGCGCTTACATGTATCTTTTCTCACTGTGAACCATAAATCCTTAAAAAGATATTCGGATTTCAATAAGCTCCATTTCATCTTAGAGGAAGATTTATTATTCAGAAAAAACCCTCAAATACATACCTGATTAAAAGGGGATTTATCAAAATTCAACTTTAAAATTGATATTAAAAATATTTATAAGTTAAATGAAATCTGATAATCAAACTTTTAAAACTGACTTCACCTGCTGAAATACTTGGTTTTGAAAACGAACATAATAAACACCAGCAGGAAGATGCCCACCATTAAAATCAACCCTGAATTTTCCTGGTGAATATTCTCTATCAAAAATTGTGTTCAATAACTTTCCAGAGCCGTCAATTACCTGTAAAAGAGTATGACCTCCTGAAGTATTGAATTCTATTGTAAGTGTCCTATGAAATGGATTAGGATAAAGATGGATTAATTGTCGCTGATCTGAATCTGGATTTTGCTGTGAATTTATATTCGTGACAACACTGCATGTTCCAGGTTTTGTTAGAGGGAGTTGTTGAAAATCCTTTAGCATAACTTGATTCAAAACAGTAGAATTCACACAAAGCCAGTTTGAAAGCAGTGTTGCATAAACACTTCTAAAATCGTACTGATAAGGCAAATTATCATTCACTGTGAGATTATCAGGTATCAATGGCGTTGTTCCTGTAACACCAGATTGAACACTTTTTCCAAAAATAAAAAGTGGTGCTGCAGATCCATGATCTGTGCCGAGTGAGTTATTACCCAAAATTCTTCTTCCAAATTCAGAAAATGTCATTCCCATTACCCTATCCTCGATACCAAGAAAACCAAGATCATCCTGAAAGGCTTTTATTGCAGAACTCACGGTTGATAATAAAGTTGCATGCTTACCACTTGAACTATCGCCAGAATTAGTCTGACTGGAATGTGTATCAAACCCTCCAAAATTTACCATATAAATTTTGGTCTTAAGCCCTCCCTTTATCAAGCGTGCTACAATCTTTAATTGGTCAGCCAAGTTGTTGCTAGTAGGATATACGTTTTGTGTTGATACTTTAGAATTTGCAACCTTTATAACTTCGCCATATTTTTGTGTTTGTCTTGACAACTCCCTAATATAACTCAACTCCTTGCCAGCATTTGTCTTGGGTGCTGGATCTGCAATATTATTTACAAAATTGTAAAAGCTAGCTGGGTTAGAAATACTCAATCCCATTGGCTGAGTAGGACCTTGTAGTGCTAAAGATGTTACTGAGCCAATTTGAATTGCCAATGGGTCCGACATTGTTGCATTTGGATATTCTGATGGAAAGCCCGGAAATATTTCATCAAGGTATCTGCCAATCCAACCGGTATTTAGAACTTGATTGGAATCAGAGGCCCCCATCCAAATATCTGTTGCCCTAAAATGAGAAAAATTCGGTTGAGGATAGCCAACAGACTGGACTATATGAAGCTTTCCATCGTTGTATAATTGCTGCAAACCGGTCATTGATGGATGCAATCCAATTTTACTTACACCAGATAGTTTTAATGACTTTGCTTCCTCTATGTAAATATTTTTTCTTGCATTTACATACTTTGAAAAATACTCTACTGGGATGACTGTATTAAGACCATCATTCCCTCCGTTTAATTGAACAATCACCAATACCCGATCATTTTCTCCACCGGGCAAAAGCAGGTTATTGAGAAACTGATGTCCCGCATCATATGCCCTGAGGCCAATCCCATTTATGGAAGAGGGTATCATAAAACCAGCAGGTATAGAGGACTTCAAAAAATTTCTTCTGCTCATTTTAATAATTTAATTTAATTGATATTCAGGTAATTCAAGAAAATACCTAATTAAACTTGTTATTGCATTTTTGACATACTTTGTATTGGTATCGTTTGAGGGACTTGCGATATAAGTATCCCAAGCACCGGACCAATAATAATCTTCGGACTGTCCTGATAATAAAATATCTTTTTTCAATTGATCTCGGTGCTGCGCCGAAATAGGCAAACCCAATAAATGAAGAGAAACCTCTTCAATGAGTTTATTAGGATCGCCAGGTGATTTTAACTTACGTGAATAAGACAATACATCAACAATCATTTTAAATCCGCTAAAAGTATACCCATTACTTAAAATATTTGTACTGTATTGTAAGCGCTTAGGTAATGTGTCGGAGTTTAGCCAATACTCATAATATGATGGGACCTGGTAATATGCTTTCCAACCGCTTACATCAGGGGGATCACCTATGTTTTGCTGAAGAAAATTACAATAGCTGACCAATTGGTTCCATAAACCATAGTTTACTGTGTAATTATCAAGGGAACTAAAACTGATTTCAAATTCCCTTACCATTCCCACAATCAAATCCACTGGACTCTTTATTTGACAACCCCGATTCATTTCATCATAGAAGTGTTCGCTACTGAACAAGGCACTAAGTGCTGGCTTAACATTATAATTATTGTCTCTTAAGATTTTTGCCATGGGAACAATGATAGCAGACTCAACCTCAGGCGTAATATTATAGTATACGAACCATATATATAATTTTCTACACAAGAATAATGCTGCTTCATTGGTGTCGAAAAGCATATTGATGAAGTCATTTATCTCATCAATTCCGGCAGTTGAATTATTTCGTCCAGTTATTAATTTGTTTTTGTAGAAAGAAGAAAATTGTTTGTTACCTGTATCATGCCTTGCATTATCAAAATAAGAATTAATCTGGGTTGAATTATTTCTCCAACCGGTAAAAAGCCTTGCTGCTTCCTTAACATCCGATTCTGTATAATTTGCACCAACTCCTTTTCCAATAACAAATAATTCCTGGATTTCACGTGAAAAATTTTCATCAGGAGCACCCTTTGTATTGCTTTGACCATTTAAATAAACTAACATGGCGGGGTCGGTACATATTTCCTTAACGAGTGTTTTCACATTTCCCAAGGCATTCGTCCTAAGCATATTAAAGTGCTTATAAATAAATTGTGAATTTCTTACCTCGTCTGCTTCGGTAGAAAAATGATTATGCCAAAATAATGTCATTTTCTCTCGCAGTGATGCTCCCTGCATTACAAGCGTTCCCATCCACCATTTTTTAAATGATGCTCGTCTTAATGACAATATTGTTCCATCATTAGACGGATCGTTTACCCAGGTTTTTCCGGCTAATATATTTGTATCTGGTATGGCGGCGTTGGTAGGAGTATATTCTTTTAGAGGTGGATTAGGTAATGCCTCAGCATCCTCAAGTAGCTTTAGTACAGATCTACTGAGACCAAGATTTAGAAACAAATTGATGTCGCCTCTTTTCGCACCAAACATTGTTCTTCGCAAAAGATGTTTTACAGCATCTTCATTCCATGGACCTTTATATGATGATAAACTTGGTAACATTTGAAAAATTTTCTGGATTGAAACTCAAATTTATTTATACCAGTCCAACAAAAGCTGTGCATTTGTAATTGCTTTACCCAAAGCAACAGCTACTAGACTACAAATCACAACAAATATATATAATTTAGTAATATCTAGCAAACCGCTAGAAGCTGTGCATTTGAACATGCCATAATCAATATAACTGTTTTTACACCAATCATTTACAAAAAATGATTATTTATACCAATCCAACAAAAGCTGTGCATTTGTATCTGTTATCCCCAATGCAACTGCGGTTGCACTGCTCATGCGCATTGAAAAGCCCTCACTTTCCTTCCCTGTGGGAACAGCACCCAATACCTTTGCATAAACAGCTCGATCTGTGCCTTTAATACTAATTCTAACTGCCGTGCCAGGAGTGACATTATTTAACAATACATAATATTTCTGATCATCCCATCCGCTAGTGCTTTTAAATGTACCATAGATGAATGCCTCTAGGTGTTGTTCCATCCCCCCATTCGCTTGTTGATTGTAAAGACTAGAAAAAAAACCAGCACTAATTGGCGCTGTAACATTTGAAATAGCCCCTGACTGTAATTCAGTTACACTTGACTTTCCAGTATTTTCTTTTTTAACATCATTGGTTGTTGAAGATTCTTTTGTAACAACATTTAATTTTTCCTTTGATTGCGAGTTAGCCAATGGCTTTTCTTTCACTGTTGAAATAATTGTTCCTTTTTCCGTCTGTTCAGTTTTTTTAGGTGATGCAATGATAGCAACCTCTTCATTTTTATCTGATTGTTTTAAATAGCCTACAATGAGCTTATCTCCAATTTTAACTTGATCTGAGTTTATATTATTCCACCCTTTCAGAATAGACATTGAAACATGATAATTTTCTGAAATCCTAAACAACCCTTC
>CAMBGO010000079.1 GCA_945866165.1 Chitinophaga pinensis
ACCATTTCTTCGGTTTGAATCCATAATTCTGGCTCATTGATATATTTCTGACCCAATTTAGCTGGATCATGCAGGCTCAAGCGCATCACGTATTTGTCTATTCCGAAAATGTTGAAATACTTGATATACATATCGTTTACCGCCCTGAATTCCTTGGCAAAATCTTCTTTGGCACAGTAAATATGAGCGTCATTCATGTGAAGACAACGAACACGCATCAATCCAAATAATTCACCACTTTGCTCATACCGATAGCAAGTTCCATATTCAGCCAAGCGAAGTGGTAAATCACGGTAGCTTCTATTTTCAGCAGAAAAAATCTTGTGATGATGAGGGCAATTCATTGCCTTCAAATAATATTTAACACCATCAAGTTCCATGGGAGGGTACATGCTATCTTGGTAGTAAGGAAGATGACCGCTGGTTAGGTACATGCTTTCTTTAGCGATATGAGGAGTAACAACGCGTTTATACCCAGCTGCATTTTCTGTTTCTTTTGCTAGCTTTTCAAGCTCTTCAATAATGATTGTACCGTTTGGCATCCACAAAGGCAGACCAGGTCCAACATCATCATCCATGGTAAAAATTCCTAGCTCTTTTCCTAGCTTTCTATGGTCGCGCTTTTTAGCTTCCTCAAGCATTTGAAGGTGTTCATCTAACTCCTTTTGGTTGGGGAAACTAACTCCATATATACGGGTAAGCTGTTTGTTTTTTTCATCCCCTTTCCAATAGGCACCAGCAATGGAAGTCAACTTAATAGCTTTAATAAGACCTGTATGTGGAATATGTGGACCACGACAAAGATCAGTGAAGCCACCCTGGGTATAAAAGGTTATTTCACCATCTTGTAAACCACCTAAGAGGTCAAGCTTATACTCATCACCCTTTTCGGTAAAATAAGCGATTGCATCAGTTTTAGAGATTTCTTTTCGAACAAATGGATTGTTGTTTTTAGCCAATTCATCCATTTTCTTTTCCAATTGGACTAGGTCTTCCTCTGAAATGGTTTTTCCACCCAAGTCAATATCATAGTAAAAACCCCTGTCAATAGCTGGACCTACCCAAAATTTTACACCAGGCAAAGTAGCTTCAACAGCTTCAGCCAAAAGGTGTGCAGTAGAGTGCCAAAAAGTTGATTTAGCCTCAGCATCATCCCAGGTGTGTAATTTGAGTGATGAATCATGATTGATTGGGGTTGTAAGGTCTTTAACTTGCCCATCAATAGATGAGGCAATTACCTTTTTAGCCAATCCTTCTGAAATACTTTTAGCTATCTGATAGGGAGTGATACCATCTTCATAAGATCTTACTGCACCATCCGGAAACTTAATATTAACCATTTTAAGCGCTTGTGTACTGATTGTTTTATTGGTTGATTCTGCAAATTTAACGAACTATTAGGTAAGGTCCGCCGTATTTCACAATAATTTGCAACTTCTATTTAAATGAGTTTGATTTGAAAATACTTTTACCCGAATTTTATCTTTTAAGGTCATTTTTTAAGCATATAAACTGGACAAAATATGTCCGGAAACTACCATTTTTTCAGAAAGGGAATAAGTTACAAAATCCTTTCAAACAATTTTCAACAGTGTTTTCAGCATCAATAATTACTTTACTTTTTTTAATATCATCCGCAGAAGCACAAAATCTAAAAGGGCAATGGATTGGAAAATTTAATTCTGTTGGATCAGATCCAGAAAATAAAACAGATTATATAATTGAAATTGAAGGTTCAGGTGATAAAATAAATGGGTTTTCATATACTTATTTTTCAATAGCAGGTAAGCGATTTTATGTGATCTGCAAACTTGAAGGTATTTACGATAAAGGAAGTAAGTCGCTTGTTGTAAATGAAGTGGAAACGTTGAAAACAAATACTCCTCCAGAATTTCAAAATTGTCTTCAATCTCATCAACTAACTTACTTTAAAAAAAGTGATAAGGAGATTTTAATAGGAAAATGGAAGCCAACAAAAGTTGGCAGTGATTGCGGAAAAGGACTCACAGAATTGGAAAGAAAGTTTATTGAAAAAATTCCCATTAATAAAAATAAAGCTGAGGGAACATTAGCTAAAAGCACTGAGAAAACAACAATCAAAAACGCAAAGACAATTACACCCACTCCTTCAACGACCAAGGGGAATGAAACACCAATAGTTACAGAAAAATCAAGACTAGAAAATGGCCAAATAAAAAATAATGGTTCGCAACCATACATATCTACTGACGAAAAAATAAGCAAAGTTCCAGAAGCCAGCCAAATTATTAAATCACCAAACAAAGAAAAAGAGAAACTAACAGAGAGAACTAAGCAATTTATTAAGACAATAGAAGTGACTGGAAAATCTTTTCATATTGACATTTATGATAATGGACAAGTTGATGGTGATACCATAACATTATTCTTAAATGAAAAACTATTAATTCCTTCAAAAAAATTAACTACATCTCCTATTAGCATTGAAGTGAAAATTGAAGACAATATTGACATTTACGATATTACTATGTATGCTGAAAGCCTTGGTACAATTCCACCCAATACTGCGTTAATGATTGTTACTACTTCTACCGACAGATATGAAATCAATATTACATCCACTGACCAGACCAGCGGGGCGGTTAGGTTTAAGGTCAAAAGGTGAAGACAGAGGACAGACGTCTGATTAAAATTTAAAATTATAAGTCACAGATGGTATAACAGGAAACAATGAAACTTGTATTGCCTGTACTTCAATATTACTTGAACTAGTTGTTCCGGTTTGATTGTAATAATAGAAGTATGGATTTTTTCTATTGTACGCATTATAGACACTAAACACCCAACTTCCAGTGACCTTTTTATTTTTCTTATTATCGGGTGTATAGGTGGCTGAGAAATCTAATCTATGATATGGTGCTAACCTATACTTATTAATTACACTGAATTGTTGAGTAAGTACTCCTTCAATCAGAAAAAACTTTTCTGGCAACGTAGTTGCATTTCCAGTAGCATAAACAAACACAGCAGACAGTTTCCATTTTGGATTAAGCTCATAAATTCCAACTACCGACAAATCATGTCGTCTATCATATTTCGCAGGATATACCTTGCCATTATTAATACCCGGGAATTTTCTCCATGTCCAGGCCAACGTATACCCTATCCAGCCGGTAAATCTTCCTTTGGCCTTGTTCAAAAAAAACTCAGCACCGTAACTCCAACCCTTTCCAAATACAAATTCAAGCTCAGTGTCTTTGCTAGAAGGCGTATATCCTTCTTTATATTCAATTTGGTTTTGCATGCTCTTGTAATAAACCTCTATTGAAGTCTCAAACATATTGTCCTTGAAATTTTTAAATATTCCTGTTGCATATTGCCATGATATCTGTGGTTTCACACGCAAAGTACTAGGCACCCAAATATCAGTTGGCAAGGTAGTGCCAGCATTGCTTACAAGATGTATATACTGTCGGTTTTGTGTAACAGCCCATTTCAATGAAGTTTCATCATTAACAGCATATCTTAAAGTAGCCCTTGGTTCCGGACCCTGATAAAATTTTACTGTCTCGTTTGCTTTGTAAATAGTGCTATCAAGCCTTGTTCCATTTAAATCCAACTCATAATTATTGTATGGCCCTATTTGCTGAAAACCACTCCACCTTAAACCGTAATTGAATTTTAATTTAGATCCCAGCTCCCAATCATCTTGAAAATACAAACTCATTTCATTGGCCCGCTTTATCTGTGTACTATTTGAAGCAAAAACTGTGCTATCCTGCCTTCCAGAAATAACCGAAGGTGTGAATCGATGCTTGGTAAACTGAAATCCATACTTTAATTTATGCTCCGGAGATAAATAATGATCAAAATCAGATTTTATGTTGAAATCCCTAATGCCACTTTTCAATCCAATATTGAAGTCATTTTGAAGAGCATTAAAACTAAAGTTATAATCATTGTAAACTGCAGTGGTATTGACAAAAAGTTTTTGGCTAAATACATGGTTCCATCGGGCAGTGAGTGTTGAGTTACCCCAAGGAACACCAACATTAAATTCCCTTTTTCGGTTTACAAAATCAAAAACATCCCTGCCAAAATAACCACTTACATAAAGCCGATCCTTTGATGAAAATTTATAATTAAACTTGGTGTTTAAGTCATAAAAAAAATATCCAGAACCATCAAACTGACTACCTTTCTTAATGAAAGGCTTAACCAGAGCGTCGATATATGTTCTGCGTCCCGAAATAATGAATGAGGCTTTGTCTTTTTTCAAAGGACCTTGCAACGATAACCTGGATGAGATTGTTCCTATCCCGCCATCAACCTGTAATTTTTGCATGTTCCCGTCTTTCATCGAGACGTCCAATACCGAAGAAAGCCTACCTCCATATTGAGAGGGCATTCCACCTTTTATCAGTGTAATATTTTTAATTGCATCCCCATTGAAAATGGAGAAAAATCCGAATAGGTGGCCTGAATTATATACCACCGCATCATCCAAAAGAATTAAGTTTTGGTCTGGCCCTCCACCACGAACATAAATACCACTATTTCCCTCACCAGCATTGGATACACCTGGAAATAATTGAAGTGTCTTAAGTGGATCTACTTCACCAAACAAAACCGGTAATGACTTAACCTTGTTGATAGAAAGGTCAATTTGTCCCATCTGCGCACTCTTAACATTAAGGTCTCTGAGCCTTGAAGAAATTACAATTTCCTGAGATAAACTGGATTTTGAAAGCAGGTAGAAATCACGGACAAGATCTTGATTCAAGTCTACTTCTACCTCCAATGGAACATATCCTATATAAGACAAGAAAAAAACATAATGACCCTTGGGAAGAGTAATTGAAAAATACCCATATTGATTTGTACTAATACCTTTTACTGGATTTTTGGTCTGCAATGATGCGCCAATCAGTGTCTCCCTGCTTAACGAATCACGAATATAACCGCTGATTGTAAATTTTTCTTGCGCGGAGGCAGACGAAAATATGAAACCTAAAAAAGCAGCAGCTACTAGTAAATTTTTAAACACAGGAATAATAAACAAGGGTTAAAACAGTTTGTTCGGTCGCAAAGATAGATTATGTAACTTTGCGGCGCAAACTGATATAAATTATGCTGGCTGGACTGCAAAACCTTACATTCGAATTCGGAGCTCGTGCAATATTGGAAGAAGCCACCTGGCATATTCATCCAGGTGAACGTATTGGGCTGATTGGATACAATGGTACAGGTAAATCTACCTTACTAAAGTTATTTGCGGGGGAATACCTTCCTAGCAAAGGAACAGTTGAAAGAAGTCGTTCTACAACAATAGGTTATTTACACCAAGACTTGCTAAGCTTTGATACATCAGAATCAATTCTTCAAGTTGCCATGGGAGCCTTTGAGAGGGTTATGCAAGTTCAGAAAGAGATTGAAGAACTTGGAAATGAATTAGAAAAGGAAGAAAACGAAGAGAAGCTTATTAGGTATACCGACCTACTTAGTGAAATGGATGTGCTTGACGGTTATAATGTAGAGCATAAAACAGAGGATGTTTTGCATGGGCTAGGTTTCAAACAAGAAGATCTACATAGACCATACAAGGAATTTAGTGGAGGTTGGAGAATGAGGGTATTGTTGGCAAAGATGATCCTGATGAAACCGGATCTATTGATGCTGGATGAACCGACCAACCACCTTGATTTACCTTCTATCGAATGGCTTGAAAAATATCTGTTACATTACCAAGGTGCAGTTATCATTGTGAGCCATGATAAATATTTCCTAGATAGGATGGTTAATAAGGTGGTAGAACTCTATCAACGCAAATTGCATTTTTACACTGGCAATTATACATACTACCAACAAGAGAAAGAGATCCGTGTAGAGATGCAACAAAGGGCTTTCGAAAATCAGCAAGATTTTATCAGGCAACAGGAAAGGTTTATAGAACGATTCAAAGCAAAAGCATCTAAAGCCGCTCAGGCACAAAGTGTGCAAAAAAGACTTGATAAAATTGATAGGGTTGAAGAAGCTTCGATTGAGAGACCAAACATGCGTATCAATTTTTCTGTTGAAAAAACGCCTGGTAAAGTGATTTGTACGTTGAAAAACTTAAAAAAGAGTTTTGGACCAATTGAAATTCTAAACGGGACAGACGCAGAAATTGAAAGAGGTGATAAAATTGCCTTAATTGGTGCTAACGGAAAAGGGAAATCAACTTTATTGAGGATTATAGCAGATAGGGAAACATTTGATGGAGAAAGAAATTGGGGACACAATGTTGCTGAAAGCTTTTATGCGCAGCATCAATTAGAACATTTGAAATTAGACAACAACCTTGTTGAAGAACTACAAACTGCAGGAAGTAAGAAAACAGATCTTGAATTAAGGACTATTCTTGGATGCTTCCTCTTCAGCGGAGATGATGTAGATAAAAAAATACGTGTATTAAGTGGAGGTGAAAAAGCCAGGGTGGCCTTGGCAAAAACCATTATCAGCAAATCAAATTTTTTGATGCTTGATGAACCTACCAACCACCTTGATATGCACTCTGTTGACTTATTAGCAGAATCACTCAATAATTACGAGGGAAGCCTGATACTTGTAAGTCACGACAGATATTTTATTTCAAAGACAGCCAATAAAATTTGGGAAATAAAAGACGGCAAGGTAGTTGAATTCAAAGGAGGATACGAAGAATGGGTTGAATGGAAAGAAAGAATGGAAAAAATTGCAAAACAACAAGAAGCTAAACCTGTAACCAAGAAAGAAAACTCAAATACTAAGACTATAGAAAAGGAAAAGAGCAGTCCTGTTGCTTCAACGCCTAACCAATCGATTGACAAGGAAAAACAAAAAGAAAAAAAGAAACTACAACGACAATTTGAGGAATTGGAGCAAAAGACAGCACAGTTAAAAGAAGAAAAATTAAAAGTAGAATCAGACCTTGCAAACCCGGAAATCTATTCAAACGTTTCCAAGTTTCAAGAAACTGAAAAAAAATACAATAAAATTATTGCTGAACTAACATCAGCTGAATCACAGTATGAAAAAGCTTTTGAGCTATTGATGAGTCATGAATAATTAATGACTATTTACCTTTGTATTTTAGCGCTTCTGGTAAATATTCTTTTATTTTTTTCTTTCTAGTTGCATCTGACGGATGGGTACTAAGCAATTCGGGTGGCTTTTGCCCATTGGAAATGTTTTCCATTCTTTCCCAAAATGCAATTGCTTCGTTGGGATCATACCCAGCCATTACAGCCCAAATCAATCCAAATCGGTCTGCTTCAAGCTCATGTTTCCTAGAAAATGGCAAGGCAAATCCTACTTCCGTACCAACACCATAAGCACGCATAAAAACATCTTGGGTTTGAGCTGGCTTATTGGCCAACGCAACTGAGAGTGCAACTCCGCCAAATTGCTGAATCATCGACTGACTCATTCGCTGATTACCATGTTGCAATAGTGCATGAGATACTTCATGTCCCAACACAACAGCCAACGCATTTTCATTTTTAGATACTGGCAAAATACCCGTATAAACTACCACCTTACCCCCTGGCATACACCATGCGTTGATAGCACTGTCCTTAACAAGGTTATATTCCCAATTATATCCATTTAGAACTTCTGGAGTATTCTTTGATTTAAAATAACGCTGAACTGCCTTTGATATATTATTGCTCACCCGTTGAACCATCGCTGCATTGGCATCTTTTGCAGGATTCAATACTTCATGTTTTGCTATAAATGTTTTGTATTGTTCTAATGACAGGGACTGAATTTCCTTTTCTGGAACTAATGCCAACTGACTTTTACCTGTTAAGTTATTTTTGGTGCAGGATGATATTATTAATAATAAAACGGCTATTGATAAATAGGATGTCTTTTTCATGTTGTAAAATTAAGCAGAGATACTATAGTAGATGCTAAAGGAAAATTAAATTATATTAAATTATATTAACTTGTAATAATAAATGTAAGGTTTTGAAGGAGTCATTCGACATAATCATTATAGGAGCAGGAGCTTTTGGCAGTTCTGCTGCATATCATTTATCAACAACAAATAAAAAAGTGTTGATTCTTGATAAGCACACCCCACCCCATGTATTTGGATCCTCACATGGACAAACTAGGATAATCCGTGAAGCGTATTTTGAAGACCCCATATATGTTCCATTGCTTCGAAAAGCTTATACACTATGGGATGAGCTTGAGAGAGAATCTGAAGAAAAATTGTTTTTGAAAACAGGTGGACTAATGCTAGGCAACAAAGAAAGCAATGTGATCCAAGGAACGTTGAATAGTGCTCAAACCTACAAAATTGAACATGAAGTTCTTGACCATCAGAGCATCAAGAATCTATTTTCATCTTTTAACCCTGATGAAAAAACAATAGGTGTTTATGAACACAATGCTGGAATTCTATTCCCTGAAAAATGTATAAAAACTTCATTGAGATTGGCTGAGAAAAATGGAGTTAAATTAAATTTCAATGAAACAGTTACTTCTATCAATAAATCTCCAAATTCAGTTGAAATCACGACTGATAAAGGGTTGTATAAAGCTCAAAAATGTATTATTGCTGCAGGACCATGGATTAACAAGTTAATCCCTGAACTCAATCTTCCTTTGCAAACAACCAGACAAGTTTTGTATTGGTATGATATTGATAAAACGAATATCAATTACCCAAGCCCGGAAAACTTTCCAGTTTTTATATGGAATAC
>CAMBGO010000080.1 GCA_945866165.1 Chitinophaga pinensis
AATCAGGATGGGTCGTATCTCCTATTTCAAAAACAGATAATCACCTAAGGTTAACAGGTTTTAATTTAGAGAAATCCATAGATTCTTGTCTTGATGAACTACTAGAAATTAAAGAGCATATTATTGAACTTAAACTATCATTTAAGAAAATCGATACGAAGAACTCTTCTAAAATTGCATCACTAATTAATTTGGAAAAACTATGGCTAGATCATAGCTTGCTTGATGAAAAATCAATTCAAACGCTTTCAAATTTAAAAAAACTCACCTATCTTAATCTTTCCGATAATAAGCTATCAATTGAGGACTTACAAACACTCATCAATCTTAAGAAATTAGAAAAGTTATACATTCAACATACAGGGATTGATAATGAAGCATATATTAAGTTAAAAAATAACTTTCCACATGTCAAGATATATGCATTTTCAGACACCATGAACAAGGTTGTTTCAGATACCTTATTCATAAAAAAAAGTTAGTTTAATATTGAGTTGAAATGTTCTAAAAGTCTTAATTGATTTTTGGTTCGATTATAGTTATTTAACTCATACGATATTCCATAATAAATATCATCATTGATGAAATCCGATATGAATCTTAGCGCCTGCATATATATTATAAATTCGCCTGCAAAAGAAATTTTTTGTCTTTCTTCAACAGTCATTTGATCTTGCATATTTATTAGATATCCCTCAATAATTGCATTATAAAAATCTTTACGGGCTTCTACCTTGTCTAAATCCTGTTCTTCTTCATTGGCAGATGATAAATATGTTCTAAACATATCGCCCACATCACTAATGAAATAACCTGCCATTACAGTATCAAGATCGATTACACAAATCCCCTTGCCATCGTTAGTAAAAAGCACATTGCTGATTTTGGTATCATGATGGGTAACCCTTTCTAAAAACGAATTACTTGATTTGATTTTATTGAACTTTTCAACGATATGGTAATAATCTCGAATTTGATCTATTTCTTTTTTTGCATACTTAATCCTTTGCTGATTGCCCATTTTCAGTGCATCCATGAATTGTTTCCACCTGAAAGCAAGATCATGAAATTGAGGGATGGTTTCTCTTAATTGGGCAGGATCAAAACTTTTAAAAGCAGCAGTAAATCTACCAAACTGAAACGATGCTTCGTACGCTTCTTCCGCTGAAGAGCAACTATTTATTGAGTGAGAACCCTTAACATACGGAGTTAGTCTATAGTATTTATCTTGATCAATAACATATGAATCATTTGACAAACTATTAATTGATAGTGGGAAGAAAGGTTCTTGATTGTTTGAAAGTAGATGTTTTGAGAGTAATGCTAAATTGCTAGAAATCAAATATGGATTCTTGAAAACAGTGGTATTCAATTCTTGTAGAATAAATTCTTGTTTATTATTTATACTAACTAAAAACGAACCATGAATTAATCCATTACCAAAGGTGGAAATTTCAGCATCCCGTGTATCGGGAATAAACTTGTTTAATACTTTTACAAGCTCCATTGTATCTAGTATAGAAGGCGCACTTTAATCGTACCCTTTACTTTTTTAAGAATTTCTGAAGCATTCTTGGATAATTTTTTGTCGAGGTCAAGTACTACATATCCAATATCATCGTTCGTTTTAAGGTATTGACCAAGAATATTGATTTTACTTTCTGAAAGCAGGCTATTAATTTCCGACAATACACCTGGCACATTATTGTGAATATGCAAAATACGGTGTGTCGCATCCTGTGGTGGCAAACTCATTTCGGGAACTGTATGAGAGCCCATGCTATTGCCCATTTCAAGGTATTGATAGAGCTTCATACTAACATCCTCGCCAATATTAAGTTGTGCCTCTTCTGTAGACCCACCGACATGTGGTGTAAGAAAAACATTTGGAATGTTCTGTAGTGGAGAAATAAAATCTTCCCCATTCTTTTCTGGCTCAACGGGAAAAACATCAATAGCTGCACCACTTAATGATTTTGAATCCAATGCATTTTTTAGCGCTAGGATATCAACAACATGTCCGCGGGCATAATTAATTAGGATTGAACCTTTTTTAAAATATTTTAGTGTTGTTTTATTTATTAAGTTTTTTGTTTGGCTATTTTCGGGAATATGCAATGTGATAATATCTGATTTAGAGACTACCTCTTTCATGGACTTTTTTGAGATTGCATTTCCCAATGGAAGTTTCGTTACTACGTCATAAAAAATCACTTTCATACCCAATGCCTCTGCAAGAATACTAACCTGAGAACCGATATTACCATATCCTATAATGCCTATTGTCTTTCCACGTAATTCAAAACTACCCTTAGCATCTTTAAACCATTTTCCCTCATGCATGTGTTTGTTCTTATCTAACACCCTTCTGATAAGCATGATTGAAGAGCCAATGACAAGCTCAGCTACAGATCGAGTATTGCTGTATGGTGCATTGAAAACAACAATGCCTTTTTTAGTGGCAGCTTTAAGATTGACTTGATTGGTACCTATACAGAAACAACCGATTGCCTGGAGTTTTGTAGCATGTTGAAGGACTTTTTCAGTAATCATCGTCTTGGATCGGATACCTAACAGGTGTACGTCCTTGATAACAGCAATCAATTCTTCTTCAGACAAAGCCCCAGCAATTTTTTTTATATCGGTATAGCCAGTATCCTTGAAAAGCTGTATCGCAGCATCACTGATGTTTTCAAGAAAAAGAATTTTGATTTTTTCCTTTGGATAACTGGTTGTATTGCTATTGGTCATCTATTTTATTTAATTTTAAGCGAATTTAGTAACAATTATTATAGATGTAAGGTTCAATTTTATCCGATTGATGAGAAAAGCTATATTGTTTTTTACACTTTTTGCACTTTTTAGTTTTCTTTTAGTTGTAATGGATGCATTTTGGTTGGGAAATGCTGATAATGAACCTATAGGCCTGAAAAAACAACTGAATGTCGCTGTCAATATGAGTGATGATGAGAAAAAGGTGTCTAAAGCAAGTGAGCATTTTTACAATGAATTTCTTAATACAACAAATTTCAACGGAGCCATATTGGTTGCAAAAAACGGTAGAATCGTTTTTGAACGATACCGTGGAATGAGTGAAATAAATACGGGTGTCCCTATCGACTCAACCATTTCATTTCACTTGGCTTCAGTTTCAAAGACTTTTACAGCCATGGCAATATTGAAACTCTGGGAAAACAATCTGCTTCAAATTGACTCTCCGGCGGTAAACTATATTCCCAAACTACCTTATTCTAAAATAACAATCAAAAACCTACTATCACATCGCAGTGGACTTACTAACTATGTTCATTTTGTTGAATCACTAAAGTGGAATAGTAATACTAACTTGACAAACAAGGATCTCCTTGAATTAATCATTAGCAACAAAGAAAAAATCAAGGTTGGGAAAAATGATTCTTACTTTGAATATAGCAATACAAATTATGCATTACTTGCATTAATCATAGAAGAAGTTTCAAAAGATACATATGCATCATTTCTTCAAAAAACATTCTTCGACCCTATCGGAATGAAAAACACATTTGTCTTTAGTATGGAAATGAAAGAAAATGTTCTTGCTTCATTTAAGTTTAATAATAGAAAAGAACAATTCACATTTTTAGACGCGGTGTATGGTGATAAAAACGTTTATAGTACTGTAAGGGATATGCTTAAATGGGATTTAGCTATCAATGACGGTACAATGTTTAAAAAAGAAACGCTAGAAGCTGCATTCCAAGGCTACAGTTATGAAAAAAAAGGGCTTAAAAATTATGGACTGGGCTGGCGATTATATGAATTACCATCAGGAAAAAAAATCATATACCACAATGGCTGGTGGCATGGAAACAATACCGTTTTTTCTAAATTTCCTGCAGACTCTACCACAATAATAGTACTTGGAAATAAATTTAATAAAAGTATTTATCAGTCGAAAAAAATAATCGGGATATTTGAAGGATATGGATTTCAGTTTAATGAAGATGATTGACATATTATTATGTTTGATAAAATAAATTCAGATTTAAAGGAGCTTGATGAAATTGAAATCAGGAATCATACTTTTCAAAAGGTAAAAGGTTTACTAAAAATATTCAACCCCTTTTCTCACAAGGGAAATCGTGGCCATGCTGCAATTTTTGCAGGATCACATGGAATGATGGGTGCAGCCATATTATCAACCATGGCAGCAACTAAAAGCGGTGCTGGCAAAGTCACCGTAATTATACCTGACAGATATTTTGAACTGATACATAGTAGTATTCCGGAGGCATTGGTAAAGTCAAATATTGATGAAATTGAATTTGAAAAATTTGACTCAATTGGTATTGGCCCTGGTCTCGGAAGTGAAATACTCACCATGCCACTTGTTGAAAAGTTATTTTCTTCAAAGAATAGATTGGTACTTGATGCTGACATGTTGAATTTTATATCTATTAACCAATCTTTACTAAATCGAATTCCAACAGAATCAATTCTAACTCCACACCTTTTAGAGTGGAAACGTTTGTTTGGAGAGGCTGAAAATGACAAAATTAGAATTTTGAAAACACAGGAAATATGCACAAAATATGCAATCAACCTGCTCATAAAAGGGCATGTTTCAGTACTTGTAACCTCAGAAGGAGAAGTTCATTTAAATGCTAATGGAAATGCAGGTATGGCCAAAGGTGGTAGTGGGGATGTTTTAACTGGCCTAATTACTGGATTGCTGGCTCAGGGATATTCTCAATCAGATGCAGCTCAAGTTGGCATGTATATCCATGGACATTCCGGTGATATGGCGAATAAAATACATGGAGAAAATGCCATGACCGCATCTGACCAAATTCATCAATTTGGCAACGCTTTCGCTAAACTAAGTCAATCTTATCCACAAATGCTTCAATAACAATGGTTTTACCATCAGAATTTGAATTCTAAAAGGTTGTTTTTTAGGCTATTTTTCTTATTTTTACCACCCTTATTTTGATAAAACAAGGCACTGATTTTAGAACCAAGAAGATTTAAAACTACGTATGGAAAATTTAATTTATCTCGTTCCCCTGATGGGAATTCTAGGACTCCTTTACACGATTATAAAATTTAACTGGGTATCAAAACAGGATGCCGGTTCAGAAAGAATGAAAGAAATTAGCACTTACATTGCGGAGGGTGCCATGGCTTTCTTAAAGGCTGAATGGAAAATTTTAGGCTATTTTGTTGCAATAGTGGCTTTATTGCTTGGCTTCATGGCAAATACCAATCCGGGTAGCCATTGGAGTATTTCAATCTCATTTGTGATTGGTGCGGTTTTTAGTGCAACTGCTGGCTATATAGGCATGAAAGTTGCAACAAAAGCCAATGTAAGAACTGCCGAAGCAGCTAAAACAAGTCTAAGTAAAGCATTAAATGTATCATTTACAGGCGGTGCAGTAATGGGTCTTGGTGTATCTGGTTTAGCAGTGTTAGGTCTAGGTGGTTTATTTATTATATTAAAACATTATTTCGCTCCAAGTGGAGATGCAGAAGGCATGCTTCGCACCATTGAAGTACTTACTGGATTTTCATTGGGTGCAGAAAGCATAGCATTGTTCGCCCGTGTTGGAGGAGGAATTTATACAAAAGCTGCCGATGTTGGAGCTGATTTAGTTGGTAAAGTTGAAGCAGGAATACCTGAAGACGACCCTAGAAATCCTGCTACCATTGCAGATAATGTTGGCGATAATGTTGGTGATGTTGCAGGTATGGGTGCCGACTTGTTTGGAAGCTATGTTGCTACCGTTTTGGCGACCATGGTATTAGGACAAGAAACAAAATCAATTGACAATTTTGGAGGAATAGCTCCAATATTATTACCAATGATTATTGCAGGTGTTGGTATCCTATTATCAATCATTGGCACTTTATTTGTTCGTATTTCCGACAATGTAGGCGCTAGTACAGATGCAGTTCAACGTGCACTAAATATGGGGAATTGGGGTTCAATGGTATTAACTGCCATTGCTTCTTACTTTTTGGTTTTATACATTCTTCCTGAAACAATGACGCTACGCGGTTTGGAATTCACCCGCAATGGTGTAATGGGTGCAATAGCTGTTGGACTTGTAGTAGGAACCTTAATGAGTATCATCACTGAATATTACACAGCAATGGGTAAGCGTCCAGTATTGAGTATTATACGTCAATCAGCAACGGGACATGCGACAAACATTATTGGGGGTCTTGCGATTGGTTTGGAAAGCACCTTTTTACCAATTTTGGTTCTTGCTGGGGGTATTTATGGTTCTTATGCGTTTGCTGGTCTATATGGCGTTGCCATTGCTGCTGCTGGCATGATGGCTACCACGGCAATGCAATTGGCAATTGATGCCTTTGGTCCTATTGCTGACAACGCTGGTGGAATTGCTGAAATGAGTGAACTTCCGTCTGAAGTAAGGGAAAAAACAGATATCCTTGATGCAGTTGGTAACACAACAGCGGCGAGTGGTAAAGGATTTGCAATTGCTTCTGCGGCACTTACTTCACTTGCACTATTTGCAGCATTCGTAGGAGTTGCAATGCCAGATAACCAACATATTGATATTTACAAGGCTGATGTATTGGCCTCTTTATTCATTGGAGGAATGATTCCATTTATATTTTCATCGCTTGCTATTAGGGCAGTAGGTGAAGCAGCAATGGCCATGGTTGAGGAAGTTCGTCGCCAGTTCCGCACAATTCCTGGAATCATGGAAGGAACAGGAAAGCCTGAATACGATAAATGTGTTGCCATTTCTACTGAAGCATCTTTGAAAAAAATGATGCTACCAGGCGCAATCACAATCATCTCTCCTTTGTTAATTGGTTTCATTTTAGGTCCTGAGGCATTGGGCGGATTTCTTGCTGGCGCAACAGTTAGTGGTGTTCTAATGGGAATCTTCCAAAACAACGCAGGTGGTGCATGGGACAATGCTAAAAAGAGTTTTGAAAAAGGTGTAGAGATCAATGGTGAAATGTACTACAAGAAATCTGAGCCACACAAAGCTTCTGTTACAGGTGACACTGTAGGTGATCCATTCAAGGATACATCAGGTCCTTCAATGAATATTCTAATAAAGTTGATGTCAATCGTTTCTCTTGTTATCGCTCCTTCCCTAGCCCAATTGCATAAAACAGAAGCAACTACATCATCTAATGTTAGCAAACAACAGAACATAGAAATCTCCATTGTTAATAACGACTCCACCAAAGGTGAAATTAATATGACGGAGGGTCCTGAACAAGGGTTAATTCAAGCTTTGAAAGCGGATGGTCAAATTGGAGAGGGAACTACTAAAATTGAATATGAAGCTGGTGTATTGAAAGTAAATGACAAAATCATTGATGCGGAAAAATACCGCTCAATGATCAAAGGAGATAAACTAAAGATTGTAATTAGTGAAGGCAGCCTAATTAAATAAATTTAAAATATATACAAACGAAGAAAGCCCCTCATTAGAGGGGCTTTCTTGTTAATATGACTTTTATAAATTAGGACTTGCGTGCAACCTTGAATTCCTTAATTGCGGAATTAGTTGATTTTGATTTACTAGTAACAGTTACTTTTACGATATATACTGTTCCTACAACAAGCTTACCAGTTGTAACCGGAATGTCGGCAGTAGACGATTCGATGGATTTACTGTCTACACTTGTATTATCTGATTCTTTTTTAGTAGCAAGGTCAAGTTTAACGCCCAAGGATGGCATCTTTGAAGAGACCTTTACTGTAAAAGCATAGTTTTCTGCATTTGCAATGGCATTGCCTGATCCAGGGTCAGGATCTATTGAAAATACTAAATTCTCCTCTGTTGGAGGTGGGGGCGGAGGAGGTGGAGTTGGTGTCGTTTCCTTTTTAGAACAAGAAAAAAGTAATAAGACAATTATAATAAAAACTGAACCTATAGTATTTTTTTGCATCATGTCTATTTGATATAAAATTAAGAAGATTATTGATTTCGAACAGAATAAGTTTTTTTTGGTGTCAATATCAAATTGCGAGCGTTAGGCCCTTCATTTAACAGAAGATCCAATATTGATAAATTTACATGAAAGCCATTCCGGTATTGAAATACCTGCGGGTAGTTAATAATTGAATCAATACTGATTTGACTATAATTTGATGGTTTGTAAAAATCAACCCGATTTAAAACTTGCTGTTCATCCGTGGGCTTAAATGATTGAAAATTGATTTGTTTATCTATTTTCAGTTTTTTATTCGCCCATTCGATGCAATTAAAATTCCAAGAAGCCACCGTTGTAAATCGAGTAGTATACAATGCGGTTAGTTCTGCATGATAATGAGAAAACCATGGGGCCTTGCCATATGCAGTACAAATTGATTTAAAATGAAGCGATTGCCAGTCAGTCTTGTAATCAATTTCAACTTCACTATAAATTTGTTTGCAATTTCTTCCGCCAAGGATGGGAATACTAAGCTCTATTGGTCCTGTGGAGCTTGAAATAACCATCCTATTTCTAAAAGTCGATTTTTTGAATACAGCATCTTGAGTAAAATAAATATTACCGACATTCAACATATCAACATAATTATTAATCAACGGAAAATAATGCATCTCAGTAACCAAAACCATCTCTAAAAATTAGTTGAATGATTTTATTGGTCACTTGGCTTTTTGCAGCACTTAGGAAGTTTGTTGTACGAATCTAATTCGGCTTTTATCTCTTCTGCATCATAACCA
>CAMBGO010000081.1 GCA_945866165.1 Chitinophaga pinensis
AGGCCGTAAATCTACTATTGTGCAAAAAGACTTGAAAGCTAGCAATGGTTTTATTCACGTTATTGATGATGTTTTACTTCCAAAATAAAATGAAGGAAAATATTGGATACTTAAAATACAAATGAATTGAAAAGTGGGATCAAAGTTATGATCCCATTTTAATTTATATTAATTTCTTAATGGTACTTAATTATGTGTTTCTTTTAAAATTAAAAAGTTATCAGTTGCACTAGAAGCGTATCATATTTGGGATTTTTTTTAGCGACAAATAAAATTTAGGCAACTTAGTACTAAATTTAACTCGAAAATAATGAGTTAAAGCCAAGTCTTTTTTCATTAAAAGTGATCGGAGAAGTATTGAAAGCCAATCTCTCTGAATTTGCCAAACAATCTGATGCCAAGCCCTATGAGTTAAATTTCATCATTAAAATCACAGATATGAATCAATTAATGAATGACTTAAAAACACTTTTAAAAAACAATTGGAAGATCCTTTTATTAATTGTTTTAGTTATTTTTCTGATCTCGAATTATACAGACATTAAAGCAGGTATAATGGATGGCTGGAATGCGAAATAATTCTAATTTAGCGTGTTATTCACCATTTCAAAAAAAGACAATGAAAACTCCTTACACCAAGTTTCTTTACATCGGATTTCTGATTTTAGGTTTCTATCAGGCAATTTTCTCAAAGGATTATATGCAAGCGGCAGCCTCTTTAGGTATCGGGATGGCTTTTGACCCATTTAATCCTGATCAGAAATGGAATGAAAGGCCTAATTGGCAAAAAGCAGTTTTAATTATTCACCTTGCATTGGTAGCAGCTATGTTTGGGTTTGGAATAGGATTGAATGATAAGTGAACCTCACTTAGCTGCAATGGTTCAATAATTTAATTTCTTGTTATTTTAAAGATCTCATTGATCTCTAAGGATGGGTTTCATTGCTATTAGTGTACTACAAAATAGCAATAGAGTTATATTTGCCTTATGAAAAAATTATTGGTAATTGTTGTTTTTCTTCTAACCTGCAATGGGGTAAAAAGTCAGGTTGATAAAAGCAATGAACTATTTTTAAAATTAAAAATTCAAGACAGTATTTTTTTTGAAAGAGGATTTAATCAGTGCGACTTCACTTATCTGGAAGCTCACATAGCGAAATCATTTACTTTTTATCATGACCAAGGCGGAATTCAAGATCGTGAATTATTTTTCGAGAATACGAGAAAAAATATTTGTGCAAATTCCATCCAAAAGCCAATTCGAAAAGTTGATGAAAAAAGCTTGGAGGTTTTTCCACTCTATGATAATGGTAAAATATATGGTGCCATTCAAACAGGTATTCATGATTTTTACAAACGCGAAAAAAATAAAGAAGATGTACATACCAGCCGTGCAAAATTTACCCATGTTTGGTTGTTGGAAAGTGGAAAGTGGATCTTGAAGGAAGTTCTAAGCTTTGACCATAAATAACGCTATTTCATCTAAAAACCATTGATAGTTAATGAATACGTTTTCATCATTCAAGGAATCATTAAACCAATCTACTCCTAATAAAGATCTTTCGGTCATATTAAAAAGTCTTTGGTACGATGGAAAAGGAGATTGGGATGCTGCTCATGCGCAAGTAGACCATTTAAGCGACAACAATTCAGCATGGGTTCACGCCTATCTGCACCGTAAAGAGGGAGATATGTGGAATGCAGATTATTGGTATGCCAAGGCCAAAAAAAATCGACCTTCAATTTCTTTAGACGAAGAGTGGAAAAATTTGGTTGAACATTTTTTGAAATCATAGAACATAAAGCACTTCCATTTTCTTTTAAGCCTTGCTCTTACAAATAGAAAGTGTTACATTTATCAATAGAAATGTAGTTCATTTTCTATAAGACTTAAAATATCGTTATGCCAAAATGTGTTTGTATGGGTGCTAAGTTAAAATGTGTCTTTGGTGCGGGTCCAAAGGATATGCTGGTGCTACCTCTTGCCATGACATTCAATGCAACATCCAAACCAATAGCCACTCAAATGGATTTTATACCCATGTTGAATGTTCCTGCTTTTGGTACTTGCAAATCTCCAGCCAATCCGATGAATTGGAAAATGGTCGGTCCTGTCCCTGTGTTTGTTCCTTCTTCTTGTATTCCGCTTCCAATAATGCCTTGGAATCCCGTTGCTAAAAAACTCAAAATAGGAGGTAAGCCTGCTATGTTGGAGACAAGTAAAACAATGTGTATTTGGGCAGGAAATATAACAGTGGACAAACCCGGTTTGACAAATGTTCAGGCAACTTGAGTAAAAAATTTAGAACACTAATTAGTAGTGGTTTTTTTGAGAAATCACTTAAAGCTTTTTAAGAATTGAATAGGGAATGGCTTTGAGTATATAGCTAATCAATCTCCAGCGCTTTGAAATGTATACCACTTTTTTCTTTCTTTTGATGGCAGCATAAATTTGTTCAGCTGCTTTTTCAACTGGGGATACCCAAAACAGACCATCACCTTTTGCCATTGCAGTATGAACAAAGCCAGGACGGACATCTGTAACATGGATGGATGAATTGGACTTTGAAGCATTCAATCTCAATCCTTCCAGATAATTTATTTGATAGGCTTTTGAGGAATTATATGAAGGAGCAAGTCCATTACCTCTTATTCCAGCAACTGAACTTATATTAACAAGGTGTCCATGACCTTGCTTTTTGAAATAATTCATTCCCCAATCTGCCACACAGGTAAATCCCTGAACATTTGTTTTAATCACATTGTTTTCAATTGAGAAATCAAGTAATTTATTTTCTTCACCAATTCCTGCAGAAATAATTAATAAGTCTAATCCACCTAATTTAATTACAAGTTCATTGCATATTGATTCAATACTTGATAAATCCTGAACATCCATTTTCATTGACAATATTTTGCCTATATGATTTTCTTCCAGAATCTTTAGCATTTCTTCACGCCTCCCAGTTATTCCAACGAGATATCCCTCTATTACTAATTTTTCAGCTAGTGATTTGCCTATTCCACTTGTTGCTCCTATAATGATTGCTTTAATCATTGTATAAAATTAGCATATATAGAAATCACAAGAATGAATATTTACACAGGTAAAACAGTTGGATATTTTTTTTCAATTTAAAAAATTAATATCCACCCGTTTAGAATTCAACAACAAAGCCAATGCTAGGAAGCAATGAACCACTGGTGTTAGCGAGTAAAAGAGGTATAGCAGCTTGCCTGTTGTTTGGTGCAGATGGATTTCCAAATACTCCCGGATTGTAAGGCTCACCTGTGGTGGTGGCAAATGTTTCATCAGCATTTCTCTTCAATGTGAAACTTGGTGCTGTTGGATTTTTACTATTGTAAGCATTTTGAATATCGAGGAATAGATCAAGTGTCCACTTTTTGAAATTGAATTTTTTATCAATCCTTATGTCAGCTGCGTGAAAAGCTGAAAGACGTTGTTGATTTAGTTTGTTGTAGTCGAGTACACCATTAGTAATGAAATAATAGTTTTCAACTGATTGAAACAAATCAAAAGGCGTATACGGAGCGCCGCCCTGATACCTGAACCTCACACCAATTTCCCAGTTCTTTTTTAATCTGTAACCACCGGTAAAAGAAACAAGGTGACGATTATCCCATGCAGAGCTGATCAATTTCGTTCTATCTGTACCAGAAAATTTACTGTTGTAAAATGTATATGCCAAAATACCGTAGAAACTTTTGGTCAATCGCTGTTGAAATAACAATTCAAGTCCAGAAGCCCTTCCTTTACCTGTACTAACAATTCTTTCATTTCCAAGCACACCGAAATCACCACCAAAATTTGCAAGCGAAACACCACTGGTGAATGATATGGGGTAATCATCATAATTCTTCAAGAAGCCCTCTGCTGTAATTCTTGTGGTAGATGTAGGAAGCCATTCGAATCCGCCAACAATGTGGTCAGACTTAATGAAGTCAGCATCTTTATTTACAAATTGGTTATCTGTTTTAAAGCCAAGTATAGTATAGGCAGGTGTTTTATAATATCTGGCTAATGAAATATTTGCATTCAAACCACTTACAATTGAGTAGGTAGCTGATAGTCGAGGTGACATATTTCGGCCAAGTGCATTTCCTTCATCCATGTAATTATTGCCATCAGTTCTTATACCCCCTGTGATTGTTAGTCGATTATCCAGTAGTTTTTTCGTTGCATTGATGAATGCCCCATAACGAAACATAGCAAATGCTGTTTGATAGTTTGCCACGTATCCTGCCCTTCGCTGATAAGTTGCATTTTCATATTCTGTAAGAATTATCTGGGCACCGGCACTTATTTGTACATCGCTGATTGAAAAATTATTTTCATAGCGAATCCTGTTTTCGTTTTCTATTGATCTGTACTTCAGTACTCTGTTGTTTTCATTACCAATATCATTCCCTAAAAATTTATCAGCTCTGTTATCGAGGTGATTTCTACTTACAACCAGCTGCCAAAATCCTTTATTCATAGCATGTCGCCATGAAACACCAATGGTATTGGTTTTTTGGGAGTTCAATGGTATTTGATCAAGGATAGTAAGTTGTTCAAGCGTAGCATTTTTTGGTTTTAGGTAAGTGAAATTATCTATCGAACCCAATCCAATAACATTGATCTCATTTTTTTTATCAGGCTTGTGCGTGATCTTATATTGATAATCCCAATAATCTGGAAGAAACGGAAGCTCGATTATTTTAAAAATAAATTGTAGATATGATCTTCTTACGGATGCCAAAAAAGTAGTGTTGCCATTCTTTTTGCCTAGTGGTCCCTCTGTGGTTAAAGCAGCTTCACTTGCACTTAATCTAAAATTTCCCTGAACCTTCTCTGGGTTTCCTGATCGTTGTTTGAATTGCAATACGCCTGACAATGGGTTATCGTATTTCGCGGGAAACGCAGAAGAGTATAGTGTAACGCGATCCAAGAAAGATACATTCAACATGCCAACGGGTCCACCAGCGGCGCCTTGTGTTGCAAAGTGATTGATGGTGGGAATTTCAACGCCATCCAAATAATATACGTTTTCATTTGGTGCGCCACCACGAATAATGATATCATTTCTGAATCCAACAGATCCTGAAACGCCCGGGAGTGATTGCACTACTTTCGCCATGTCAAAATTCGCACCGGGGTATCTTACAATTTCATTTGCATCTAGACTTTGTACAGAGTTGACTACGCCAACTGGTTTTGGGAAATTTGAACGGATCAAGATGTTGCCAAGCTCCTGTTCTTTTTCCTCAAGATCAAAGTTTACTTCCAAAGTATTTCCGGATGTTACTTCCTGATCAAATTTTTGTGCCGGTTTGTATCCAACCGATGTAGCTTCAATGCTGTACGATTTTGTGGCAATGGACCTAATTCTGTAAAAACCGGTGCTATCTGTGATTGCCCGCTTGTCAGTACCCAGGATTTTAATCGTTACACCTTGAAGCGGTACCTGGGTTTTTGCCTGACGAACAAATCCGTTGATATTTCCAAGATTTTGAGCAATGCTTTCTGATATAATACAATTTGATGTGAATATCCACACTAGAGTCAATTTCAAGCCGAAACGCAGTCTTTTATTCATTTTAGCAGTTTTGTTGCTTTTTATTTTAGAAAAAGGATACTTTTATTAAACAACATTGTACCTTTTTTTGTTCAGAAGAGGTAAAAATCAAGTGTATGCAGAAATTGATCCTGTCATTATTGTGTCTTGTTATTGGATTTACTATCTCCGCACAAGAGTTGACAATGCGCATCACTGGTGTAAGACAAGGCAAAGGGGATATTTTTATTGCAGTATTCAATAGTGAAGAAGGATTTCCAAATAATACCAAGAAGGCAGTGGAGTTTCTTGGTGCCACTCCTGTTGATGGAAAAGCAGAGCTCACTATTAAAAACTTGACACCTGGTAGGTATGCTATCGCGATGTTTCAAGATACAAATAATGATGGAATATTGAACACCAATTTTTTAGGAATTCCCAAAGAAGGTTATGGTGTTTCTAACAATGCATTCAATACATTTAGTTCGCCTACCTACAAGGATGCATCGTTTTTGTTTCCACAAACAACTTCATTGTTGATGGATTTTAAATATTAAATCACCCTAATGAAACGAAGAAAAAAAATCGCCGTCATTGGAAGTGGATTTGGGGGATTGTCTGCAGCGATAAGACTATTGGCAAAAGGTCATGATGTTACCATGTATGAAAAATTAGACCATTGGGGAGGAAGAGCATATCAGTATCAAGTAAATGGTTTCAAGTTTGATGGGGGCTCAACCGTTATTACAGCCCCACATCAATATGATTAGTTGTTTAATTTAATGGGGAAACGCAGAGAGGACTATATGACATTGGTTCCTCTCGCTAATAATTAATTTTGCTGCATAATTTGAAATAGTAAATGAAGGTAATCCAATTCCTGCGCCTATTTCCAATACAGTCTTCGACTCTACGAAGTGAATGTTTTCCATTAAAAAGGCTGTGATCGCTTTTGAGGATGGCCATATTTTTGCCCAAAAAGGGAAGGATAAATTTTCGTCTGTTTCTCTTAACCCATCATACGTTTTTTTCAAACTTTCAGGATCTGGAATGTTGATCGATAGATTTTTTGCTATCTCAGTTAAAATAGTTTGGTATGGCATCAAATAGTATTCAGTCTATCATTTTTCTATTTGCTCAATTCACTTTTTTTGTTATTTCTGCTACTCTTTTTCCTAATTGGTAACCTTTTTTGGTAAAGATGCTATCTATTTTTGAAGAACTATTATACAATCCTTCGCTTGTTATGGCTGATGCACCAAAGGGTGCAGTCCAGTCATCCCCTCCAACTATGATCATACCAAATACAAGCATCGAATGCAATAAATTTACTTGTGCCATTTCCTCTCCAGCAGATATTCCTCCAGCAGTAACAAACGCAGCCCCAATTTTATTTTTAAGTGGGTTGCCTGAAAATGGCCATTCGCTCATAAACTTAACCACTTCAGGTGCAACATTGGCATTGTAAACAGGACTGCCAACAATAATTGCATCGGCTTCCAATAGATCCTTATGTAATGTTTCAGAAATTCTTTTAAGTTTTAGGCAAACTCCTTCAACAGATTGAACTCCTTTTACTATTTCCTCTGCCATTGCTTTTGTATGGTCTGTCTTGCTTTGGTAAGTAATTAATATTTTCTTCGGAATTATTTGTGCATGTATGGATCCGAAAAAGAACAATAGTAAGATTGTTTGAAGGTATTTCATTGCTGCAAATTAGTTTAAAGAAATTATTTTCTTTGATTTCTACTATTATGTATTTGGTACTTGTTACTTAATAAAAAAAGCAGCATGCTTTTGCATACTGCTTTCATTGCATTTTTTACATACCCTTTATTTTTTGAGCTTCATATTTACTGGATCCCACTGAATGATTTTTTTGTTCAAGTAGCTTTCATTACAAGCTAATGCAGGCGCTGCAGCCCTGAATCCAAAAGCGGCATCTTCAACCACTGGCTTTCCTGTCCTAACAGCGTCAAAGAAATTTGTGAAATGATCTAAGCTGTCGCTATAACCAGCCGGTGCCTTGTAAACAATGTCTTCCTTAGTTGGTCGCTTTTTTTGCTCTGCTGTCCATTTTGCATCATACTCACTTTGCATGGTTTCACGCATACTCTTTGAGAACGTAAACAGGGAGTCGTATCCTCCAAATCCAGGTGCTTGTGGCATGAGACTATGTTTCACATAAATGTCATTTCCCTTAACATCCATTACGCCTTCTGATCCTACGAGTCTAATAATTTGTTGGCCACCGGTTCCGCTGATGAAGTTCACCTGCAACGTAAGTTGAAATGCAGGATGTTCAGGACAGTCTGGATATTGCATTACGCCCGACATTACATCGGGTAAGTTGCGTCCATCCTTCCAGTAACTAAATTGACCCGTACTGTAGATGTTCTCAGGTCCATTTGAATTGGTCATCATGTGCGTTCCACTCAACAAATGAACAAAAAGATCACCCGCTACTCCAGTTCCTACTTCCTTGAAAGCCCTCCACCAGAAAAACTTTTTGGAATCAAACTCCATTTTCTCGGTTACTTCAATAAACTTATTCCAGTCGGTGGTTTCAGCATTTGCATCTTTAGGAATTGTATATTCCCACGCACCAATGGAACTTTGTCTGTCGTATACAGCATTTACCATGTTCAGCTTACCTATTTCACCTGCCGCCAATAGTTCCTTGGCCTTGGCCAACCCAATGCTGCTCACACGCTGGCTGCCAACCATAAGCGTTTTGCCATATTTTTTCTGCGCTGCTATCACAGCTTGTCCTTCACTGATCTTGAATACCATTGGTTTTTCACAGTATACGTGTTTGCCCTTTGCCAATGAATCGATTGTTATTCTTGCATGCCAGCAATCTGTAGTGGCAATAATTACTGCATCTATATCACTTCTGTCAATTAAATCTTTGTAGTTCCTGGTAGTATATAAATCTTTTCCAAACATTTCCTTCGCATTCTCAAGCCTACCTGTGTATAGGTCACAAATACCTGCCAGTTCTACACCTGGCACTTTTAATGCTGTTTCAAGGTCCATATGTCCTTGAACGCCAAAGCCGATCACGCCCAATCTAATTTTTTCTCCAGTGGATATTTTGTTCTCATAACGAAGAATGCGTTCTTCAGCTTTTTCGCGAG
>CAMBGO010000082.1 GCA_945866165.1 Chitinophaga pinensis
GGCTGTGCCATATTTTTATTTTATACTCATTTTGTGGCTGCCATTCAAAACGACAAGAGCCGCCTTGCTTTTTTATGCATTTTTTCTTGGTATGATTGTAGATGTATTTTATAAGACGCCAGGCTTGCATACTGCAATATGTTTATTACTGGCTTATATACGTCCTTTTGTTGTGAACCTCCTTCTTCCTAAAGAATCTACGGAGTGGGGTGAAAATGCTCCAACAAGGTTCACTATGGGTTTTATTCAATATGCTACATTCGTAATTTTCCTAACGATAGTTCATAATGCCTACTTGATTTTTCTTGAATGGATGCAATTTGGTGATTTCTTATATTTCATTGGAAAGCTCTTTGTTACTTCATTTATTAGTTTGCTTCTTATATTCATTTCAGAAATGCTAGTTAATAGAAAAACTAGTCATCGTTAAAATTCCATTGTGTAATTTTGTATCGAATCCTCAATAATGCGTGAAATAAACCAATCAAGACAAAACGTAATCAGAATAGTTATTGGATTGGCATTTTCAATTTTAATTATAAGGCTTTTTTTTCTTCAAATCGCTTCCTCACAGTATGATGTTTTGGCCTTGGATAATGCCGTGAGTAAAAAGGTAGTATTTGCTGATCGTGGAATTATATTCGATAGGAATGGCAAATCAATTCTTGAAAATACACTTACATACGATCTGATGGTTTCTCCCAATCAACTTTCTGGATTGGATACAGCCTCTATTTGTAAAATATTGCAAATAGAAAAAGAAGAATTTCATAAGCGTGTTATTGGCTGCATTATTAAAAATGGACGTTATAGGCCCTCCGTTTTTGAGGGAGCCTTGTCTGATGAAATATTTGTGCAGCTGCAAGAAAATATGTATCGGTTTGAGCCAGGGTTTTTTATTCAAGAGCGACCAGTAAGGAGTTATCCCTACAAGGTTGCTGCTCATCTGTTGGGTTATGTTGGTGAAGTAGATTCTACAATACTTAAACGCACAAATTATTTTTATCAGATTGGTGATTATATGGGGTTGAGCGGATTGGAGCGTTTTTATGAATCAACGCTTATGGGCAAGCGGGGTGTGCGTTATCAAATTAAGGATAACAAGAATAGGATTGTAGGATCATATGAAAATGGAAAGTTTGATTCGGTTGCCATCGCAGGAAAAAATTTGAGGACATCTCTAGACATCGATCTTCAAATGCTTGCGGAGCGACTCTTAAAAAATAAGCTAGGTGCAATTGTAGCTATTGAACCCAAAACAGGCGGTATTTTGGCAATGGCCAGTGGGCCAACTTATGATCCTAATCTCTTAACAGGAAATCTGAGAAAGTTAAATTTTTCCTGGATGTTACGTGATACTGCAAGGCCATTATTTAACAGGGCTATCAAAGGCCAATATCCTCCTGGGTCAACCATCAAACCACTTGGTGCGCTCATTGCATTGGATGAGGGTATCATCACTCCAAATTTCGGATTGAATTGCAGCGGTGCTTATTATGGTTGTAAAAGAGCTATTGCCTGTGAGCACAAAAACCCCGGCCACGCTTCAAACCTTAGAATGGCTCTTGCAAATTCTTGTAATAGTTATTTTTCACACATATATCGTTTGGCAGTAGACAATCCCAAAGAGCAAACAACAGTAAATGGATATTTAAGATGGAAAAAATATATGAATTCATTTGGGCTTGGTGTTGATTTGGGTGTAGACTTACCTAGTGAAGACAATGGATTGATTCCCGATACTAGTTTTTACAACAAACTTTATCGAAATCACTGGAGCTCTTGCACCAATGTGTTTCTTGGAATTGGGCAGGGTGAAATGCAGGCTACTCCGCTTCAAATGGCAAATGTGATGTGCATTGTGGCAAATAAAGGATATTACTATACGCCCCATTTTGTTAGTTCAATTGATAATGCAACTGAAGATGAGAAATCATTGGATCAATATAAGATACGTCATGAGGTTACAAAAATTCCTGACACCGCATATAATGTAGTACAGCTTGGGATGCAGGATGTTGTGGATCGTGGTACTGCCTATGCTGCCAGAATTGAGGGTATTGCTCTTGCAGGAAAGACAGGTACAGCAGAAAATTATGGTATCATATATGGTAAGCGTGAGAAGCTTGCCAATCACTCATGGTTTGTTTGTTTTGCCCCTCGTGAGAATCCTAAAATCGCAATTGCTGTCGTAGTAGAAAATGCAGGTTTTGGTTCAACATGGGCAGGACCGATAGCATCGTTGTTGGTTCAAAAGTATTTAAATGACACGTTGCCGTCTGCAAAGTGGAGTGAAGTGGAAAGAATTGAACAAAAAGAAATCATCCTTCCGATTGTAAAAGCCAAAAGAAAAAAATTAGATTCTCTTCGACAGCTAAATATACAAAAGCAAAAGTTAATCAATCAATCAATTTCTTTAATTGATATTCCAAGGAAAAAGGAAAATAGGCCACAATTAATATTCTTGACACATTGTGTTGCTATTAAAACAGAACATGAAGAACAATTCATTTGAAATATCGAAGGGAGTAGATTGGACCTTAATGCTGGTCTATTTATTGCTTGTGATTGCAGGTATTGCAAGTATTTTTGCAACTACATACCGCTCTGAGGATATTTTTCGAGGTTTTATTACACTCAAGACTGATTATAGTAGACAAAGTTTTTATTTTCTTATCAGTTTAATTATTGGAGTATTTATTTTACTCACAGATAGTAAATTTTTTACTGCAACAGCAAATATCATGTATTCCTTGGGTATTATAATGTTGTTGCTGGTTTTCCCTTTTCATACTGAAATAAAAGGCACGGAATCTATTATTCGATTTTCTTATTTTCAGGTACAGCCGGCAGAGTTATGTAAAATATTTGTTTGTCTTGCTCTTGCCAAGTATCTATCTTCTCCAGAATTAAACTTTTCAGAAGTAAAGTCACAATTAATTGCTTCTGCCATTGTATTGGTTCCTGCTGCTCTTTCAATTTTGCAAAGCGAAACAGGACTGGCGTTGGTTTATTTTGCCTTTTTTCTGGTTATGTATAGGGAGGGCTTGCCTTCTGCTTTATTGACAATTGCCGTATCAATTGCATTATTGGTAATATTAACACTATTAATCAATCAAAATGTGCTTGCAATAATTCTAACAGCACTGGCCTTAATTTCAATTCTTTTGGTTAGAAATGCGCTAAAGCGAAATAAAGGATTATTATTTTTAATCATATTTATCTGGGCAGCGGCAGTGGGGATTCAACGATTTGCTGTTCCATTTTTATTCAATAATATTCTGAAGCCCTACCAAGTTCAGCGCATTTATGGTACTGTTGGTAAGGATTTTCAATTTGATCCAGCATCATTGTCTGAAGAAGAACTAAAAAAAGTTGAGGAAAAGAAAAAGGCAGGTAACTATAATGTAAAGCAAAGTAAAATTGCAATTGGTTCAGGCGGATTCAGTGGCAAGGGTCTTTTGAAAGGAACACAGACTAGGTATGATTTTGTGCCAGAGCAACGTACCGACTTCATCTTTTGTACAATCGGTGAAGGCTTTGGATTCTTGGGAAGTGTGGTATTGTTGTCATTATACCTTTTTTTATTATTAAGAATTATTAAAATTGCTGAACGGCAACGAAGTGTTTTTAGCAGGGCCTATGCGTATGGCGTAGGATCTGTAATATTTTTTCATGTATTTATTAATATTGGAATGACCATTGGCATTGTTCCAGTAATTGGCATACCACTTCCATTTATGAGTTATGGTGGGACAGCATTACTAACTTTTACTGTCTTGCTTTTCATTTTGATTAAACTCGATGCTGATCGCCAGATGATCCTTAGATAAATAAAATTCTATATAAAAAAAATGAGAATCATCCCGTTGTCTGAAGGAGCGTTTACAATTGATGCAACAAAAGAATTTATTCCTTTTGATAAAACAAATGATGAGTTGCAAGAAAGAAGCAAAGGTAGTTTGCTCGTTGAAATCCAGCCCTTTTTAATCATTACAGAAAAAGATATTATTTTGTTAGATACTGGATTGGGGTTTACAGTCAAACATGGCATATTACAGCTGCATGAAAATCTTGCAATGCATGGCATTTACCCAGCTGATGTCACTAAAGTAATAATGTCACATTTGCATAAAGACCATGCTGGTGGAATGGTGATGTTTGATGAATACAAAAAAGAATACCAGTTAGCATTTCCCCAAGCCAACTATTATATAAATAAAAAGGAGTGGAATCATGCCCTTGCTATCGAGATTCCTTCATACAATCGTGAAAAATTACAATGCCTTTTTAACTATGATAAATTAATTTTCCTAGAGGAGGATAAAGGAACAATCGATGGCTATATTCATTACCAACTTAGTTCAGGACATTCTCCATTTCATCAGGTGATTTTTATTGATGAAAAAGGTGAAATTGTCTTTTTTGGAGGCGATGAGGCTCCGCAACTTCAGCAAATGAAGACTCGTTTTGTAGCCAAATACGATCAAGATGGTAAGCGGGCTATGGAATTGAGAAAGCAGTGGTGGGAACAAGGAGAAAAAGAAGGCTGGACCTTTCTTTTTTACCATGATATCAAAATGCCCATGTATCGGTTTTCAATATAAATGAATGTCTTTTATTGGAGAAGTGGTATTAAAAATGGCTTGAATCCCTATTTAGTAAGTATAAATACGTAACGAAAATAAAAAAGGCTAGCTCTAGAAAGAGCCAGCCGTTGCTAACCTATGAAAAACACCGAGTTAAAATTACAATAAATTATTTATTTTAAAATCCTTTTTTTCTCCCCTCAAATTGCCTTTTTTCTGACTGTCTTTTTTGGAATTCCCTCCTAACCAATGACTTAAAATCTTCCTCAGCACCAAAAACCCTGTTTGCGCGATCTTGGGCAATCACTTTGGTGAAATCTTCCCTATATTTTTTTCTAAGGTCAAGCATCTTTTGTTGCTTATCTAGTCGGTCTGTACTCACTTTATTTGATGCTATTCCCTTGATTTCATTTCGGTATTGGTTGAAGATGGGCCAAAATTTTTGCGCTTCATCAGGATTCAGGTTCAATTCCTTGGTAATGAATGCCATTTCCATCGCTTGGATTTTACGTAAGTCATTTGATTTGACATCTGCTCTTTCGGGGTTAAAAGACTGCCCATTGGAATATGAATATAAAGCCAATGAGGTGAATAGAATTAAAATACTTTTCATGATTTTATTTGCCTGTTTATTACTTTAATTGTTGGTTTTTTCTAGCATAATTCCCTCATCCTCAATGAATTCTTTGATTCCTTTATAGGGTATTCCATTTAGCATTTCTTCAATTGTTTCTTTGGTAAGGTCAACCAACAAATTTGATTCATCTCCATTTGAAAACTCTAAATCATTATCATGACCAATTTCTTCCATTTGTTCCAAATAAATGACCATATCGTCTAAAGAAAGTTCTGCTGACTGCTGGTTATTTGAGGTGCTTGCAACAATAGGCGTGGAATCACCTTCTTTAGTAATCATATATGTAATCCCTATCAATCCTACAATACAAGCGGCTGCAGCGTAGCGAATAAGATTTTTCATTTGAAAGACCTTGACCAAGTTCGTTTTTCTAGATGGCGTTTCAATCACATTTGTATCAAAATACCCATTTGGAATTGTAAATGGATTTTTTGTTCTTAATGAAATAAGCCCTGGGGCCATTTCGCTAAGCTCATCATCTACAGATTGAATTGTGTGAATTTTATTCATCAACTGAATTCCGAAGGTTTCGAAATAATCTTTCGGAAGCTCAAAAAATGTTTCGTTTTTTTCAATTGATACATTGAAGTTTACTGTATCGTTTTGCTGAGTTAGGTCTTTTCCTTTTATGAGGCTGATTATAGTGGAAATATTATTTTCAAAATAATTCAAAGGCACACTAAAAGGGTTGGTTTTGGGTAGGTTAGCAACGGCGGGACTGATTTGCTTTAATTCTAATAATATGGTTTGGTTGGAGTTCATCTGTTATAAGACCTTTATGGGTCCAATAGGTTTAATGATGAAGGATGAAATCTTCTATTTTTTTAACGGCATGGTGGTAACTTGCCTTTAACGCGCCTACTGATGTTTCCAGTACCTGACTCATTTCTTCATATCCCATCTCATCAAAGTACCTCAAATTAAATACAATTCTTTGTTTTTCAGGGAGTTGTTGAATTGCTTGTTGTAATTTCCATACTGCCTTATTAGGGTCAAAATCTTTTTCGCTTTGCAGCTTATCTTCCAAGTTCAATCCTGATCCATCTATTGAAATTGAGGAACGTTTTTTTTGTTGCTCAAGGTAGGTTAAGCTTTCATTTACTGCAATTCTATATAGCCAGGTAAAAAGTTGTGCATCGGCCCTAAAATTTTCCAAACCGTTCCATGCCTTAATGAACACATTTTGCATCACATCATTCGCATCATCATGGGTAATCACCATTCTACGAATCTGCCAATAAACCCTTTCCTGGTATTTTTTTACTATCAGCGTGAAAGAGGATTCCTTTGTATCAGCCTGCTTAAAGCCTTCAATTAGTAATAGATCTTCTGAAGAATGTTGTGTCATAAATAAAGGCTTTCCAATAGCGGAGAGAAAACATTATTTCTTTCTTCCAATTGCCTTTTCAGCCGCTGCTACAATGAATTCGGTATCCAAGCCATATTTTTTCAATAACTCAGTTGGTTTTCCACTTTCTCCAAATGTGTCTTGTGTGCCAATCATTTCAATGGGAATGGGAAACTCTTTTGCAGCCACTTGTGCAATGCTGTCGCCTAATCCACCCAAGACATTATGTTCTTCAGCTGTAACGGCGCATCCAGTTTTTTTAATTGATGCAACAATTGCTTCAGCATCCAGTGGTTTAATGGTATGTATATTGATAATTTCTGCTTCTATGCCTTTTTCTTTAAGGATTTTTCCTGCCTCGATGGCCTTCCATACAAGGTGACCACATGCAAAAATACTTATGTCTTTACCCCTTGAAAAATGCTGGGCTTTACCAATTACAAAAGGCTCTTCGGGATTGGTAAAAATTGGCCATACCGGTCTGCCAAAGCGAAGGTATACTGGACCTTCATAATCAGCAATTGCAATTGTTGCAGCCTTCGTTTGATTGTAATCGCAAGGAACAATTACGGTCATGCCTGGAAGCATTTTCATCAATCCGATGTCTTCTAATATTTGATGGGTCGCCCCATCTTCACCAAGGGTAAGGCCAGCATGGGACGCGCATATCTTTACATTTTTATTTGAGTAGGCAACCGACTGTCTGATCTGATCATAAACCCTTCCTGTAGAAAAGTTTGCAAAAGTTGTTGTGTAAGGAATTTTCCCTCCAATTGTTAGTCCAGCTGCAATTCCAATCATGTTGGCTTCTGCAATACCACATTGTATGAATCTTTCAGGAAATGCTTTGATGAATGCATTTAATTTAAGTGAACCTGCAAGGTCTGCAGTTAAGGCTACCACATTTGGATTCTTTTGTCCAAGTTCAAATATTCCATCACCAAAGCCACTTCTAGTATCCTTTTGTCCTGTCACCTGTATAGAGTCTAACATGATATTAATTCTTTTACGCAAAGTAACATCAATCAGTGATTATTTAAACTTTATGGGAATCTTTTTAACGATTCGAAATCCTTTAATTGAGAATTAATTAAGGGATGATTGGGTTGTCCTGAAGTGCTTTTTCCCATTCCCATGCCGAAAGCATGATTTCTGGGAGAGTATATTTTGCCTCCCAATTTAGCATTGATTTTGCTTTGTCATTGTTTGCAAAAATGGCTATCACATCACCGGGTCTTCTTTCTCCAATTGTATAATTTAATTTTATTCCGGTGCTTTGTTCAAATGTACTAATGGCTTCCAACACTGTGATGCCAGCTCCAATGCCCAGGTTAAAAACCTCGCAGTTTGACTTGCTTTTTCCGTCTATCATATATTGCAGGGCCTTTGTATGTGCATTGGCTAAGTCGCAAACATGAATGAAATCTCTGACGCATGAGCCATCCCTTGTATTGTAATCATTACCAAAAACCACAACATTGGGAAGTTTACCAATCGCAGTTTGTGTTAGTATAGGTGTAAGGTTTTGTGGTTTATCTATTGGCAACTCACCAATAAGTGCTGATGGGTGTGCTCCTGCAGGGTTGAAATACCTGAGCATGATTGATTTTGTATTTTTATTGGATACTGAAAATGCCTCAATCATTTGCTCTCCCATTTGTTTAGTGAGTCCATAGGGTGATGCTGCATCTTTTCTGGGTGTGTTTTCCGTTACAGGTATTATTTCAGGATTTCCGTAAACAGTACATGATGATGAAAAAACAAAGTGCGGTATATTGAACTCTTCAATGCACCTGAGTATTGTAATGAGTGAACCCAGGTTGTTTTGGAAATAGAGGAGGGGATTTTCAACTGATTCACCTACTGCTTTGAATGCAGCAAAATGAATCACACCAGTGATATCTGGATGTTCTTCAAATATTTTTTTGGTGTCGTTATAATTACAGAGATCAGTCTTGTAGTTCTTTATTTTTTTTCCAGTGATTTTTTCTACTCGGATAAGCATTTCTGGTGCAGATCTCACATTGTTATCTGCCGACAATACTTCAAAACCATTTTCAATTAGGTCCACTAAGGTATGTGACCCAATGTATCCAGCA
>CAMBGO010000083.1 GCA_945866165.1 Chitinophaga pinensis
ATAGATGCCGTAATCATTGCAACACCTGATCATTGGCATGACCACATATCTATTGCAGCCATGAAAGCAGGTAAGCATGTTTATTGTGAAAAACCAATGGTGCAGCACCTTGAAGAAGGTCATGCGGTGATTAAAATACAACAAGAAACAGGCAAGGTTATGATTGTTGGTTCACAAGGCGTTAGTAGTATCACACTTGCTGAAGCAAAAAGAAGAATCAAGGCTGGAGATATTGGTGAAATAAATTTAGTGGAGGCAGTAAATGACCGATTCAGCTCGAATGGCGCATGGCAATATGCCATTCCATTGGATGCTTCACCTGAAACAGTTGATTGGGATACATTCTTAGGAGATGCTCCAAAAAGACCGTTTGATCCAACAAGGTTTTTTAGGTGGAGAAATTACAGAGATTATGGAACGGGTGTTGCTGGAGATTTGTTTATTCACCTTATTTCTGCTGTGCACCATGCTATTGATTCGAATGGACCTACTCGAATTTTTTCAAGTGGTCAATTAAGTTATTGGAAAGATGGTCGTGATGTTCCAGATGTATTAACTTCTATTATGGATTATCCTACCACGGATAAGCATGCAGCTTTTCAAATGCAATTGAGGGTAAATTTTGCTGATGGTTCTGGCGGTAGTAATAGAACACGGATTGTTGGATCTGAAGGTGTTTTGGAGTGGGGAGATAATAAGTTCACCTTGAAAAGACAAAAATTGCCCAAAGCTGAACCGCTTGGCTCTTATGACAGCTTCATTAATTTTTCAGATCAACAAAGAAAAGAATATGTGAGTTGGTACAATGAAAAATATTCTGCAGAAGATCAAAAAACGTTTAAACAGGAAGAAATAAAGTATGCTGCACCTCAGGGATATGATGCCCGGGTGGATCATTTTGCAAATTTTTTCCAGGCCATAAGAAGCAATGGTGGCGTTGTTGAAGATCCAACATTTGGTTTAAGAGCAGCAGGTCCGGCCTTGGCCAGTAACCTTAGTTATGAAAAAGGAAAAGTAATCAAGTGGGATCCCGTCAACATGAAAGTTGTGAAATAACTGGATTTAGGGTTTAATCTTGATCATATTCAATGCATGTCAATAAGAATGGATATTTTTATGCCATTGTTAATTGAAATTGAACTAATTGCTGTTTGTTAGGATTATCTGCATATTTTTTTTCCTTTTGAATGCAAGGACTGTGTTTTCACAGACCCAGTCAAACTTGCGCCAAAAAAAATTGATACTAGATCAACTATCATACAACTAGATACCCTAAGTATCGAACCCAATTCTTTCTCCATAAAGGGAATCCAAGCAAATGATTACAATTTGGATTATGCAACATCCATGTTGACATGGATTAGAAAACCTTCATTGCCAGAGGTTGATGTTCAATACAGGGTGCTCTCAATTTACATTCCTAGGATTACAAGAAGAATGTCGTTCGATTCCGTGCTTAACCGCTTCAGCATAGGGCAAGCAGCAGTAATTAGAAGTTCATCCAGCCAAAAGCCATTTGATTTTGGTAAGATCAATTCCAGTGGTAGCCTTGGAAGATCATTGTCATTTGGGAATCGACAAGATGCTGTGCTGAATTCAAGTTTGAATCTACAATTGAATGGATATATCGGAGATAGTATTTTGATTACTGCAGCCATTTCAGATAACAACATTCCCATTCAACCTGATGGGAATACCCAAAATTTAAAAGAGTTTGATCAGGTTTATATCCAATTTTCACGAGACAAATGGAAATTAAACCTTGGTGATTTTGATATCCGACAAAATGATCTTTACTACCTCAATTTTTATAAAAGACTTCAGGGTGTGGTTTTTTCATCTGAAGATTCTTTGTCTAGGTTTTTAAAAAATAAAGCTACTGTCAGTGCCGCCATTGCCAAGGGAAAATTTACCAGAAATATCTTTCAAGGTATTGAAGGCAACCAAGGACCTTACAGACTAAAAGGAGCCAATCAGGAAATATTTTTTATTGTACTAGGGGGTACTGAACGCATTTATATTGACGGTGTGCTTATGCAGCGTGGTGAAGACCAGGACTATGTGATCAATTACAATACCGCTGAGATTACATTCACTCCCAATAGAATGATAACAAAAGATAAAAGAATTCAGGTTGAATTTGAATATGCCGATCGAAATTATCTCAACTCACAACTTTATTTAAAAGATGAAATTCGATTTTCAAAAAAACTAAATGTGAAAGTCGGATTCTTTAATAATGGGGATGCAAAAAATTCTCCAATTAGTCAGGTGCTTTCACCGAATCAACGTCAATTTCTTTCTTCAATTGGAGATAATATCTCCAATGCATTTTACAAATCAGCCTTGCCAGATAGTTTTGCAATTGGAAAGATCTTATATAGAATGGTTGATACCACTGATGCACAGAATCGTCGAGATACTGTATATGTTTATGAACGAAATCGCATGGAAGGCCTTTATGCATTATCTTTCATCGATCTAGGAGAAGGCGGAGCTGATTATGTTCAAGACACAACAAATAGCATCAATGGTAAGGTATTTAAATGGATCTCTAGTGATCCTGTAACGGGAAAAAAACGTGGAAGGTTTGATCCATCTGTTTTATTGGTGACACCCAAAAATCAACAGCTTATAACCATTGCAAGTGATTGGAACATTAGTCATCGTTCAGTGCTTACAACGGATCTTGCTTTGAGTAGATATAATCTAAACCGTTTCAGTTCAAAGGATCGGCAAAATGATGACGGCTATGCTGCTAAACTTTTTTTTAAGGACAATGCAAATCTTTCTGCAGAGAAGGGAATTAGCCTAACATCAACTTTTAAAGCGGAATATTCGTCAGCTACCTTCAAGCCCATAGAGCGTTTGCGAAATATTGAATTTAATCGTGACTGGGGATTGGAGTTGATCAACAAAGCTGCAGAAGAAAAAATAATTGGAGCCGATTTCAAGCTCAGTAATCAGAAAGGTCATTCGCTTAAACTTGAATCATCCTCCTACATGCGGGATATTGATTTCAAAGGATATCGTTCTATCGTTGAGCATCAGTTTTCAGAAAAAAACTGGATGATTCAAAATAGGTATAATTATACTTCTTTTAAGGATCAGGATAAGAGCGGTTATTTTCTTAGGCCTGTAATTGACATATCTAAAAAATTTCCTTCCATTAAAAACCGAACATTAGGAGTTGTTTATACATTGGAGAAAAGCATTTCAAGGCAACGGTTAAATGATCTTTTGACGCCTTATAGCTTTTCATTTTCAACCTTTCAAGTACAAACTAGTTCTGACCCGATGCGTGACAATAAATGGGGAATAACTTATTTTACACGAACCGATGAGCTGCCTTTGCAGAAAAATTTGCTCAGAACTGATCGCAGTCACAATTACATGATCAATACTGAACTGATGTCAAATCAACATCATCAGGTTAAAATATCTTCCACTTATAGAACACTTGAAGTATACAATGTATTGTCCAACCAAAAAGCAGAGAATAGTTTACTGGGTCGTATTCAATATTTTTCGTCAGTATGGAGAGAGGCCATCAGCGGTGATGTATTATACGAATTGGGAAATGGACAGGAGCCAAGAAGAAGTTTTAGTTTTGTACAAGTGCCAGCAGGACAAGGAGAATATACTTGGATAGATTATAACAACGATGGTTTGCAACAGTTGAATGAGTTTGAAATTGCCAAGTTTAGAGATCAGGCAAATTACTTCAGGATCGCTACACCCACCAATGAATACATCAGGGCTGATTATCTTCAGTTCAACTACAACCTTACTTTGGACCCTTCAATGGCATTGACATCAAATAAAAAATCTGTTTTGCAAAATTTGTTGAAGCGGATCTATTTTGGTTCATCCCTTCAGGTCAATCAAAAACAGCAAGTTGCGGGACAACGCCACATCAATCCTTTCTCAAATGTGATATCAGATACTTCACTGATTGCCTATGATTTTATTTTCAGTAACTCTTTTTCATATAATAAAAAAAGCCAGGTATGGGGAATAGATTTCAACCGGTTTCAAGCTGCGAACAGAGCATTCCTGACTTTTGGATATGAGTCTAGGAAGAATAGCAACAACTTACTTAGGCTTCGTTCAAACTGGTTCAAAATACTTACATTGGATTTGTTAGGGAGAAAATCAGTTACTAGTTTATCTACTCCAAATTTTGCAAATCGAAACTACGATATCAATGCTTTGTCACTTGAGCCTAAGTTGACATATACCATGCAAACAAGGTTAAGGCTATCGTTGGGTTATAAAATAGAAGGTAAGTCAAATACTGGATTAGAAAAGGCTGATTTAAACAGCTTGAATATTGAAGGGAAGTATAATTTACTTTCTAATTTTTCAATTTCTTCTTCATTTAATTATGGTAAGATTAAATATACTGGTACTTCAAATACAAATCTTTCCTACATCATGCTGGATGGGTTGATGCCCGGAAAAAATTACCTGTGGATAATCGATATTACGAAAAGACTCAGTTCGTTTCTAGAAATGAGTATACAATATGAAGGAAGAAAGGCAGGGGATAATGGCTTAGTAAATCTTGGACGTGCACAAGTGAGGGCAATACTATAAAAAAACCGCTAAGTTGTCCTAGCGGTTTTTGTACTTATACATTAATATTATTTTAATAAAGCAACACCTTCACCAATTTTGAAACCATTTTGGAAAACAACGATGGTATAGTTCCCAGCAACATATTTTTCTGTTTGTTTCAAATCAAAGCTGATTGATTTTTCTTTCCCTTGCTCATAATCAATCTCAACACGGTTGGTAAAACCTAAACTTCCATCTTGCCTTGTATCAAAATTTCCTGATCCAAGTTCTGATTCAGAGATTACTTTTCCAGATGGGTCTTTAGCGATGATGTATAAAATTTTCTTACCGCTTACAGAAATTCTGTTTTCATCAACAAGAAATGAAATGCGAAGCTTGTCAACTTTTTTTGCCCTTGCGGTTGTTTTTTCTTTTCCTGAATTTTTTTCATTGATAGGGCTAATTGAAAACCTTGAAGCGTGTAATGTAGATCCAACATCAACTTTATCCTCAGCATCTTTTTTGCCTTGCTGGGTGGTGCTTAAATCTTGTTCAAGCATCTTTTTTTCTGTAGTCAAATTGGCCTTATCTGTTGTTAGCTGTTGATTTTCTGCCTGTAATCTTTCAATTTCTTGAATGTACTGGTTGATTCTGCCATTTAATTCCACAACTAAAGATTTTGCTTCAGCCAGGTCCTTTGAAGATGCATTTTGTTTATTTACCAGGTTTCTAAATTTACCTTTTAATGATTCAAGCTCCGTGTCCCTTGTCTTAACCAAGCTATCTAAACTTGCGTTTGTTTGGGTCATCTCGGTTAACCTACTCATGGCTGAATCATACTCGAGCTGTATAACATTCTTTGTTGAATCGAGCAACGTATATTGGGCATCTTTTTCAGAAATCAAGTTGCTTGATTTGTTATTGGAGTAGATAAAATATCCCCAAGACGCTATCAAAGCAAATACTAAAATGATGATAATGGTGCCACGGTTGTCTTTTTTGGGTTCGTTACTGTATCCCCCAGCTGATGGATAATTGGTAGTCATTTTATTGAATTAATTGTGATGTTTAGATGAAATGGTAATTTCGATTAGAATGCAAATAAAGGATTTTTATAAACATCTTCTAACTTTGTAAGTTAAAGTATGACCTTATATTATTATAAAGCATTAAATTAGAGGGTTTTAACAATAATTACCAGCGTTTTTTGATTATGGAAGTTGATCAAATACAATCTGATTGGAGAAAAGGAATCTTCAAACCTGTTTATTGGTTTGAAGGGGAAGAATCATATTACATTGATAAACTGACCGATTTTGCTGAAAAAAATATACTCACTGTTGAAGAGTTGGCTTTCAATCTGAGTGTTTTCTATGGTAAAGATGCTAAGATGGAGGATGTTTTGAATGCATGTAGAAGATATCCTGTGTTTTCTGATAAACAGGTTGTGATCATCAAAGAAGCCCAACAAATGCGGGATATTGAAAAAATTGAATCTTATCTGAATGCTCCTCTTGCATCAACAATACTTTTAATTGCTTACAAGGAAAAAACATTCGATAAAAGAAAAGCTTTTGGTAAATCTCTTCATAAAAAAGCAGCAGTATTAAGCACAAAAAAATTATATGATAATGAATTGCCTCAATGGGTATCCTCCATGGTTCAACAAAAAGGATTAGAGATTGAACAAAAAGCACTTCAAATTTTGATAGACCATATTGGAAACGACTTGCAAAGGATGGAGAATGAAGTTGAAAAAGTTACACTTAATCTCAAAGGGCGAAAAAAAATAAATGAAGACGATATCGAGGCATTTGTTGGAGTCAGCAAGGAGTTCAATGTTTTTGAATTACAAAAAGCCATTATAAGCCGCGATATGGCAAAATCAATTCGTATCATTAATTATTTTGCTTCCAATCCCAAAGCAGGACCGATTCAACTTGTATTACCAACATTGTACTCTTTTTTTAGCAAGCTATATATCGCAACATCAAGTAATTCAAGAGATGAAAGGTCGATTGCGTCGCTCTTAGGCATTAATGCCTTTTTTGTAAAAGATTATATAAATGCAATGCAACGATTCACACCATCAGAAGTAGAAAACATTCTGTTGATTCTGCACCATTACAATCTTAAAAGTATTGGTATTAGCAGGGCGGATGTTGATGATGCTGGATTAATGAGTGAGATGGTAGCTAAAATTATTATCTAAGACTTTGGCTTAAATTTTTCAATGCAATTTTTCTTGTCTCTGTCGAGCTGTTCCTTAAGCGAATCAAGCCCCGAAAATTTTATTTCCTTTCTTATAAAGTATTTTAGTTCTACTGCAACTTTTACACCATAAATTTCCTGATCAAAATCAAGGATATGCACTTCAATTCTCCTTTCTTTTCCATTAACCGTTGGCCTATATCCGATATTCATCATGCCGAATTTCATCATCGGAGTTTCATCGGTATATATTTTTACAGAAACTGCATAAACACCTCCAGATGGTATTAGTTTTTCAGTATCAATGATCAGCAAGTTTGCTGTAGGGTATCCAATCTTTCTGCCAAGCTGATCTCCTTTAATAACAATACCTGCCAATTGGTATGGGTATCCTAAAAGTTCTTCTGATTCCTCAACCTTGCCTTCCAACAAACAATGTCTGATCTGGGATGAGCTTATCTTGGAATCATTCAATAGTTTTTCTGGGATTTCAATCACCTTATAATTGAAGTCTTCTCCTTTTTCATTGAGAAGCTGATAATTCCCTTTTCTGTCTTTTCCAAAACGATGATCAAATCCAATTACTATGATTTTTGGATTGAAATTTGAAACCAGGAATTTTTCTATGTAGTCATCTGCATTAAGTTCCGAAAATCCAAGATCAAAGGGAACAATTACAAGGTGATCAATGCCACTGCTTTCAAAATGATTGATTCGTTCGTCAATTGATGTGAGTAGAGCAGGGGTTTCCTCATGCTGAATTATCTTTCTTGGGTGGGGATGAAAGGTTATTACAATTGTTTCCCCATTAATTTTCTTTGCTTCATTTTTTAATTGATCGAGAATAGACTTATGTCCCAAGTGGACTCCATCAAATGAGCCAATTGTAAGCACTGAATTGTTGAATTTGGGCAATTGCTCTATGTCGTAGTGGACTTTCATATTCGGGCGTGAAATTAATCAATTATCTCAATCAACATGTTGTTGACAAGATATAGGTAATTATTCTTGCCATGTCATTTCAAGATTTTAGCTTTGCTGGGAATAAAAAATATGAGTTTATACCAACAAAGAGGCGTATCTGCACAAAAAGAAGAAGTGCACGCTGCCATTCAAAACCTAGACCAAGGTTTGTTTCCCAATGCATTTTGTAAAGTATATCCAGATTTCATAGCTGGTGACGATCAATTTATTAATGTCATGCATGCTGATGGTGCGGGAACCAAAAGTGTTCTGGCTTATTTATATTGGAAAGAAACAGGGGATGTTTCAGTGTGGAGAGGAATCGCCCAAGATGCTGTTGTAATGAACCTGGATGATCTTTTGTGTATTGGGGTATATGATAATATTGTTTTCAATTCTACTATCGATAGAAATAAGATGCTGATTCCTGCTGATGTACTAAAGGAAATCATCGATGGCACAAATGACCTTTTCAAGCTCCTTAAAAACATGGGAGTGAATATTCACTTTTTAGGTGGAGAAACTGCAGATGTGGGAGATGTTGTTAGGACCGTTGCCGTTAACGGAACAATGACCGCGCGGTGGCCAAAAAACAAGTTGGTCACTAACGACAAGATTGCACCTGGAAATGTAATTGTTGGCTTAGCCAGTTATGGACAATCAAATTACGAATCAGAATACAATAGTGGAATTGGAAGCAATGGTCTTACCAGTGCACGACATGATATGTTTTCTAAAAAATATGCGAATAACTATCCTGAGTCATTTGACCCGATACTTTCAAAGGATGTTACTTACATTGGAAAGTATGAAATGACTGAACAGATTAATGTTGGTTCACAATCGATAAATGCCGGAAAACTTGTCCTTTCTCCCACCAGAACG
>CAMBGO010000084.1 GCA_945866165.1 Chitinophaga pinensis
TGGGTAGACGGGGGAGTTGCATATTACATCAATGATGATTTTAAACTCGATGTTAGTGCTGGTAGGAGTATCAAAAAAAGCAAGGATTATTATCTTGCCGTCGGTTTTTCTTATAGATTCAATGCCTTCAGTTTCTTTTCAGCAAAGTAATTTCGTTTTTTTATAAGAATTCCATTTTCAACTTCCCCAACGATTTGAATGCTAGCTGCTTTAGAAGACGCATGACCGCCGATAATTAAATCCATATATGCATCTTCATATATTTCAATAAGTTCAAAATGATATTGGGAGGAAGATGTTTAGTTGAGGAACTGCTTAAATAATTTATACGGGCGTATAAATTTATTATGTTAATGATTATTCATTTTTAGAGAGCTAATCACTTAATATTTTTTCGACTCTTTTTAACATTGGATAAATGAACTGGAGTAATACCAAGATAGGAAGCAATCATATGCTGCGGAACTCTTTGATGAATATTTGGAAAGTTCTTCTCTAAATTATCATATCGCTCTATTAAAGATTTAGTATCAATATCAACAATATAATTAACCAATTCCATTGCATGTTCTTCAGCCAATAGCCTAGCTACTTTATGTGCTACAGTACTATGTTGTTCCATATATTTAAGTGCTTCTAAGGGAATTGATATCAATTCACAAGCTTCTAAACATTCAATATTCAACATAGCTCTATATTCATCTTTATAATTATAAAGCGCATACCCTGTAATTAACATATTTTCCATTCGAAAACCATATAAACTTAGACTTCCATCCATTTTATAAATGTAATTTCTAATGATACCCTTATTTATAAAATAAACACGATGTTGTTTTTCGCCTGCTTTCATCACTACATCCCCTTTTTGAAAATGTATATACTCGCAATATTGAATTAGTTGGTTGAAATCAGTATCATTTAAACCAAAAGGGGTAATAAATTTTTTAAATTGATCAAATGCTTGATTCATAAAATATTTGACTTGGATAACTGTAATAATAACCCATAAATAAATCTATCGAACATCAAAAAAGATATTTATTAAACAGCACATTAATAATAATATCCAAATATGATATTCATTTCATCCTCACTTGTTAGGCCAAATGTTACTGTCTTATTCGTCTTATTATAATAAGTTACTTCTGAAGTGAGCCCTTCGCCTGCTTTGAGTACGATAGGAGTAGTATAAGAAATGCTGGCGGGGTGTTCCCAATCAGTATTGGTATAGATGATCTCTCCGTTCCTTGGTCCACCATAGATCTTGATAACAAATTTTTCACCTAGTTTATGAAAGTGAGAGGTCAGTAGTACAACCCTTATTTGCTCATTGAATGTGAAATTTTTAACCAATGTTTTTCTTTCGCCTGCTGGTAATACGATCTCAAGGTTATTGAGGTCAAATGTTTTTGCAACATTTTTTACGCTATTTTCAGGGGTGGTGTAAAAATTAATATAGTTTTCTCCTTTCAATATTAAGGAGGTTTTATTGAAGTAGTGTGCATTGAGATCCAGTGGTGTTGAAGGATTGATCTTGAGGGCTACGCCTGGTGGCATCGTGAAGTCGGTATTTACATCCGTACCTCCTCCCATAAATACATGATTCTGTAAATACTCAAGATTCAGCATCCCATTGGAATTTCTAAGATCCCTCATCACATTTTCAGCAGGTAACGTTGTTGAATTTCTGAAGGAGTAAACAACCAAGTGGTGGCTATTTGACATACCCCTCATTTGAATCCTATTAACATAAACTGTTTGGGTATTGGGGGTATTTTTTCTAATGAAAATTTCTCTTTCGAAATTTGATGGAATATCGAAGGGTTCGATTTTCATTTGAAATCCACTTCCACTCGGAGGTACTTCAAGTGGTATGATTGAAGGCTGGCAAACGGAAGAGTCTTTCAACAGTGATTGGCTTACAGATCCATCTGTAGCACTTGCTCCTTTGGCGACCCATTCTTTGATAAAGGCGACCTGGCCTTTGGTAAGAAAATTTCCACCCAAGGGCATCTTTGCTCCAAAGTTGGCTGTTGTTGTATGGTGATTTGCTTCGCAGGCGATCTTATGAATTAAAAAACTATTATCAAGGTCACTGGGTTTAACCAGCTTCATTCCCATAGCCGCAGCGGCACTATTCTTTGGTGTTACACCTACCAGATTTGCATAGGATTTTCCTGGGGTAAGAAGGAGTCCGTGCTGTGCAAAACCTGGGTCAGTAGTGGATGCATGACAACCTGAAATAGCACAAGAGGTGTTTAAAATTGATTCTTGAATGATTTCAAATGATGGTTTAACCTTTACCTCTACTGTTGTTGAACTGTCAGCATTTTTTTCACAGGATATGATTGCGAAAACAATCAAAACACACAAAAGTAAAAATTGCAAAGGTTTCATTTGGTTAAATTTCAGATAAGACGGAAATGAAATAACAGTAATTTAATCGATCTTGAAGTTAGTGATTTAATTTTAAAATATTTGGAGATCTTTCTTCAAATCAAATACTAACTTTTGATTTTTATAATAAAGTATTATTTATACAATTAAAATTATTTCAAGTGGTATACTTTTTGAGGTCAACTGATAAGTTCAATTGTCGGAAATAAAATAGGTTTCCTCAATATGATGCTCAAACTTATTTTTAATATGTAATTTTAATTATGAAATACCTATTACCCTTCTCGTTTTTACTATTTGTTTTTCATCAGTCAATCGGGCAAGCATATACAACACAGAATGCCCATTCGCATAATGACTACGAACAGCAGACTCCCTTTCATTTAGCGTATAATGAAGGTTTCGGTTCAATCGAGGCAGATATACACTTGGTTGATGATCAACTGCTGGTTGGGCACGATTCAAAAAGCCTTGTAAAGGAAAGAACACTTGAAAGCCTTTATCTCCAACCAATCATTGCATACAATCAACCCAATAGAAAATTGCAATTACTGATTGATATCAAAACCGATGCAATAAAAACGATAGATCAATTGGTTAAACTACTTACAAAGTATCCTGGTATCACCAATAATAAAAATTTCAAAATAGTTTTATCAGGAAACGCACCAGCTGAAGAATTATTTTTGAATTATCCTTCCTTTATTTGGTTTGATGGAAGATTGAATAAAACCTATACGCCAGCGCAGTTGGCCAAAGTTGCACTCATAAGCGAAGACTATTATAAGGTAATTGAGTACAAGCCTAAGTGGCCATTAGATTCTGCGGCAAGCATAAAAATAAAATCATTCATTAACAAGGTTCATCAATTGGGAAAGCCTGTTCGATTGTGGGCTAGTCCAGATCAACCTGCCGCCTGGGAAGCTTTTGTGCAATGGGGTGTTGATTATATTAATACTGATAAAATCAATGAATTATCAGACTATCTAGTTAAGAGAAATACCAGCTTGCATGAACTTCCTTATAACCGAATTATACATTCTGCTGGTGATGTGGTTAGGTATGGCAAACCGGATCTTGAAAACCATGCCATGGACCTAGCAAATTTATCTGATAAAAATTTGGTGGTAGTGCAGGAACGTTATGGCTTTTTTGTATTGGATATTTTACAAAAAAAAGTGATTGATCATTTTCGATTCAGAGAACAGCAGAGTAATAAAAGCTTTATGACTGTTTATTCTGGATTGACCACTTCAGTGATAAATGGAAAGGAATATATTTTATTTAGTGCTGCCAGCGGAGATAAATCAGCAATTGTTATAGTAGAGTGGAACAATGGCATAAAAAATATTGAACAGATTCCAATTTTAAAAAAATCACCTGCATCAAATGCATTGCCAAACCAAGTAGTTGTATCAAAAGAAGGCAATGATTATTTTATCTATACAGTCCTCAATGGCAACAACGAACTTGTTAAAATCAATTTTAATACCAAAGAAATAGTTTGGCAACAACCAACCGGTGTTGCACCTTATGGATTGGTAGTTGTAAATAAGAAAATTTTTGTAACCAATTGGGCCGGTACTACAGTAACAGATTCAAGCAAAACAACAGCTGGTGTTCCTTGGGGATTGGCCTATACGGATTCATTAACGGGTGCTACAAGCAATGGTACAGTTTCTGTTTTTTCTAGTACAGGTAAATTCATTAATGAGATTACGGTAGGGCTTCATCCCAATGCAATCATCTCATCGCCTGATGGTAAAATGGTTTTTGTAGCAAACGGATCAAGTGATGCCATTTCAGTGATCGATGCTCAAAACAATAAATTGATAAAAAATATTCCAGTTGGAATTATTGGAACAATGCTTCAAGGCAGCACACCAAATGGTTTGTTTATAAATAGTGCAAATAATAAATTATATGTTTCCAATGGGTTGGATAATGCAGTATTGGTTTATGATTTAAGTAAAAATAAAGTGGATGGTTTGATTCCAACTGAAGCATATCCTGCTGGGCTATTAATAAAAAACAATTTGTTGGTTGTTGCGAATTTAGAGTCAGATGGTGCCAATGTTATTGATAGTGCTAAGAAGGCAAGATCGATACACCACGAATTGGCGTCCGTAAGCATTATACCCCTTCCTGATAAGCAACAACTTCTTGAGTATACTTCACGCGTTGGCTCACATAATTTATTGAATAAAGTTGCCCAATGGTCATTGCCAGCGCGGGATAATATTAAGCCTGTGCCAGTACCTGAAAGGTTGGGAGAGCCATCTTTATTTAAACACGTAGTATACATCATTAAAGAAAATAAAACCTATGACCAGGTATTAGGTGATGTACCAGGTGCCAATGGCGATAGTAGTCTATGTGTCTTTGGGAAAAAAATTACACCCAATATGCATGCATTAACCAAACAGTTTGGCTTGATGGATAATTTTTATGCATCGGGCAAGTCATCTGCTGAAGGACATCAATGGACAGATGCTGGTATGGTATCTGATTATGTAGAAAAAAATGTACGTGCTTGGTTTAGGAGCTATCCTCATCGTCAGGAAGATGCCTTGGTATATAATAAAGCTGGATTTATTTGGAATCATGCGCTGAGCTTTGGAAAATCAGTTAAAGTTTATGGCGAGGCTTGCGAAACTGTATATGATCGAAAATTAAAGTGGGCAGATTTATATAAACAATATACTTCCGGTATTCAACCTAATTGGATCAATACAACAACCATAGACAATTTAAATCCAATCATTCATCCTACATTTCCCGATTGTGATAACATTGTATTTAGTGATCAGCAACGGGCAGATATTTTCATTCAGGATTGGGAAACAATGGAGCAAAAAGATAGCCTACCAAATTTAATGGTATTGTCATTACCCAATGATCATTCAGCTGGAACATCTCCAAATTTCCCTACTCCCAATGCAATGGTGGCAGATAATGATTTAGCGCTTGGTCGCATTATAGAAAAAATAACAAAAAGCAAATCCTGGGAAAGTACAGTGATTTTTGTAACACAAGATGATTCACAAGGTGGTTGGGATCATGTTTCTGCATATAGAACAGTAGGCTTGGTAGTAAGTCCTTATTCAAGTAATAAAATTGTAAAAGCATCTTACAACCAGGTTTCAATGTTGCGAACCATTGAACAAATTTTAGGAGTACCTCCCATGAATACAATGGATGCCACTAGCAGGCTGATGACAGATTGTTTTAGTGCAACAAAAAATGTGGGTATGTATAATGCCTTGCCAACCAATATTGATTTGAATGAAATGAATATGCCAATAAAGTCCTTGAGTGGAACAGCTAAGAAAATGGCATTGCTATCTAAAAACGAAGTATACAATGAAGTTGATGGAGGTAAGGATGATATCATGAATAAAATTATTTGGTATTACAGCAAAGGGGACAAGCCTTATCCCAACATGAAATAGATAATTTATTTAATCATGCTCTCAACTTTCAAACAAATTATTCAAGACCAAGGCTTTATTATACTCGATGGAGCATTGGCAACTGAGTTGGAGGCAAGAGGTGCCGATCTAAATCATCCATTGTGGTCTGCCAAAATTTTGACAGAAGACCCAGCAATGATCAAGCAAGTAAACCTTGATTATTTGAACGCGGGCGCAAATGTAATTGCAACTGCTTCTTATCAGGCGAGTTTCATGGGATATGAGAGACAGGGATATTCTCGTGGAGATGCTATTAAGCTAATGCAATTAAGTGTAGAACTTGCAATTGAAGCAAGGGAAACATATTTATTAAGTAGTGATAATAAAATAAATCAATCACCTCTTGTTGCAGCATCCTTGGGTCCTTATGGCGCTGCTTTAGCAGATGGTTCTGAATATCGAGGATACAATGGCGTGTCTATTGATGAATTAATAACATTTCACCACGATAGATTATTATTGATGCTTAATACCAATGCTGATATATTGGCCTTTGAAACCATTCCTTGTTTGGATGAGGCCATTGCGATCAAACAACTTTTGCAACAACATTCTTCAAAAAAAGCTTGGGTTAGTTTTAGTTGTAACGATGGAATGCATTTGTGTAGTCGGGAATTGTTTGAAGATGCAGTGAAACTGTTAAGTGATTCAAAAGAGATCATTGGCATTGGTGTGAATTGTACTGCTCCACAGCATATTGAGTCACTCATCAACATCGCTAAACCACTCACTGAACAAGTAATTATTGTTTATCCAAATAAAGGCGAGACCTATAATGCGTTGAATAAAAAGTGGGAAGTAAGTACAGAATGTAATCCTGATTTTCTTCAGAATGCAAAACTGTGGCTAGATGCAGGGGCCAAGGCTATTGGTGGATGTTGCAGAACAACACCTGCAGATATTCAGCAGTTGAGTAAACTACTTTTAAGAAAATAGCTTGAGTTAATCATTCCCATCACCGTCTCCCGCAAGGGACGGAGATGGAAGCATAATTAATTTCTCGCCTTCCATTCAACCGCGACAATCACCTCATTTTTTCTTGCAATAATTTGATATGGAGGGTTGTATCCGAGGTATCTGAAATGACCTATGGGCTTGATGCTTTTTTCTTCTAAAGATTTTTCTAATTGTGCTGCATACTTTTTGATGGAAGCATCATTGGCAAAACCGCCAAATTCTATTGCAGCAACATATTCGCCTGGAGTTTCATGAAGTTGTACTGTGGCATCATTGGGCCGAGGCAGCGTTTTGATATCGTATTCAGAGGGCATTACAAAACTCATGGAAGACCCTTCTTCACTTATATCCATGTGCACGGGTGATGTCATGGCAATCTTGGAAGATGATTCATTTCCACCAAAAATATATCCTGCTATTTTACGAAATCCACTGCTGGCAAGTTCTCTGTAGTTTTTTGCGGATGATTTTATTGTAGCGAAAGTAGCAGGTGGATAATACCTGATCTCAATGTTGCCATCTTTTTTAATTACATGGTATTGTTGTTTCTCAATATTGCTTGTAGATTTTGCCATAACAAATTGAATAACGACTAAAATGCATAAGACAGATATAAAAATTATAATCATGTTTTTCATGGTAAGGTATATTTATATAAACAACCAGAAAATGATTTATGTTCGGTAGCCCTCTTTTTTTTATCAAATCGAGTTTTCAATTTTGATACCTTAGATCAAAGTTGACCTTTTTTAACAAATACCATGCAATGCTGCCATGGTAGGTTATCTATATTTTTTTCTAAACGAAACCCAGCCATTTGCAATTCTTTAACAGCCTGTGCTTCACTCATCTTATGTATGGTTTTGATTGGTACTGATTTATCTTCTGATCTGAATTCTACCAAAACAAGTTTTCCGTTCGGTTTAAGTGACTTGAACATCGACAACCCCATTTCATAAGGGAAAGAAAATTCATGATATACATCCACCAACAACATCATATCCATGCTTAGTGCTGGAAGTGAAACACTTGTTTCTGATCCGAGCACCGTCACAATATTCGATAGTTTTTCTTTTATGATTCTGTCATTGAGGTATGTGATCATCTCCGGCTCAACATCTACAGCAAATACTTTACCGTTTCCAATTTGCTTGGATATTAAATTGCTATAATAACCACTGCCTGCTCCGATATCTGCAAAATTCATTCCTGGCTTAAGATCCAGGTTCTTCAATAGCAATGCTGTGTTTTCTTCATATTGTCTTTCGGGTCTTTCAAGCCAATCGATTCCATAGTGACTCATCACATGTGCAATTTGTCGGCCCATATACCATTTATTTATACCGTTGGGATCGCCTTGCTTAACTGTATAGCGATCTTGTCCGTTCACTACAAATAAAAAAAGCATCGCAATAATTGAGAATAGGATTCGTATGATATATTTCATTTTTTGTAAAAATAGTTGATCAAGGATTCTTTACACTAACACACTGAATCATTCTTTAAAAAATGCTCACCGCAATAATTTTATTAAAAATCAGGATTCACTCCTAGCAATTTAATTCAACTAATTCATTGGAACTTCTATAAGTAATATTTCTGATCCATCTTCTCCTGATTCCAACTTGAATTCATTTGTTTCAAATATACCCAATCCATCACGGCTGTCTAGTTCGATTCCATTAATCAGGAATTTTCCTTTAAGCACAAAAGCATATACTCCGTTTCCAGGCTTTTTCATAGAATACATATCGAGCTTTCCTTTATCGAAA
>CAMBGO010000085.1 GCA_945866165.1 Chitinophaga pinensis
GGATGAAAATTGGCTTCCCCTGAAGAAGCAAAAATTGTTTGGGCAATACTGAACCCATTCTCATTCCTGAACCCCCTGCAACCAAAACGACTGTCTTGTTCATTTGTATGAGAATAACTTATGAATTCTTTTTACTTCTTAAGGCAATAAAATAAAGTGGTACCCCAATCAGTGTAATAATAAAACCAGGCCAGGTAAACTCTGGCTTAAACTTGATCAACAAGATGCAAAATCCAAGTCCCATAACAATATATATAAATGGAAGAATAGGATATCCAAATGCTTTGTAGGGCCGTTCCAATTCAGGTCTTTTTTTCCTAAGAATAAAAATACCAATTATGGTAAGAACGTAAAATATCACCACCATAAAAGAAACCATATCAAGTAGATCGCCATACCTGCCACTCAAACACAATAAGGAAGCTACAACTGCTTGACTCCAAAGAGCCCATTCAGGCACTGCATTGGAATTCAACACAGATGCTTTCTTAAAAAATAAACCATCTATTGACATTGTATGATATACACGGGCCCCAGCCATCACCAAACCATTGATACACCCAAAAGTTGAAACCATTATTAATATTGCAATAATAGAACGCCCAGCAGCACCAAAAATCACATTTGCAGCTGCAACAGCCAAGCGATCTTCTTCGGGCCTTGCAATTTGATTTAGTGGCAAAGCGTTTAAATACATCAGATTTGCAGATATATAAATTACAGACACTATTAAGGTTCCCAAAAATAAACTCAACCCTATATTTCGTTTTGGATTACGAATTTCACCAGCAATAAATGTAACGTTGTTCCATGCATCACTACTGAATACTGAACCAACCATCGAGGCAGCAACAGCGCCCAATAACGTTATACCACCTATTGCTTCCCATGTAATACTGCCATCGCTATTCAATAATGCCTTAGATGAAGTAAAGCCCGAAATCCAATTTTCCTGCCAATAACTCTTATCCACCATTAAAAAACCAAAAATAATCAGTCCAAAAAGTGCTACTAACTTGGATATTGTAAAAGTTGTTTGTATCAGTTTCGCTTCTTTTATCCCTCTTGTGTTGATATACGTTAGGAATAAAATAATTACAATTGAAATAATTTGAGCTACATATATTTTTAAGGAGCCGATCTCAAATAAAATATTTTCGCTCGTCATGTTTAATGATGGGAAAAAATAACCTGCAAATTTTGCAAAGGCGACCCCAACAGCTGCAATGGTTCCAGTTTGAATCACTGCAAAAAAACTCCACCCATATAAAAACCCAACAAGGGGATTATAGGCTTCTTTGAGGTATACATATTGCCCTCCTGCTTTAGGAAACATGCCGCTCAATTCACCATAACTCATTGCTGCTATGATTGTCATGAACCCTGTTATCAACCAAACAGCAATAAGCATTCCCGCACTACCAACATTTCGGGTGATATCAGAGCTTACAATAAAAATACCTGAACCAATCATTGATCCAGCCACCACCATGGTTGCATCTAGCAAGCCTAAGCTCGGTTTAAATGTAGCGTTTTCAGACATAAAATAGTATTTAAAAAAAATCCCGGCTCAACTGAACCGGGATTGAAGATAAGTATTTCAACAATTATTTATTTGATGAGTTAGACTTTTTATAAGATTGATTCAAACCATCAATCACTTCAGCTGTGATGTTATATGTTGAATCCTTGTAAAAAAGCACATTCATTCCAGCACTGTAAGAAAAAATAAAACTATACTTTGAGTTCTTGTTGTATTCTTCTAAATAATCATTCATTTTTTTTCTGAGCTCCTCCATGGTCTTCAGGCCATCTTCAGCAATATTGTTTTCCATGATTTTCTTCTGTTCTTCAAGGTTTTGCATTTTACCTTGATAAACCCTTTGAAAATTCTCTGCTTCAGCTTGGGTGATAGATTCCCCTCTTTTCAAAAAAGCAATACGCTCATTGTCTATTTTTTGAAATGCACTATTTAAATCTCTGTCAGCTGACTCCTTCTTCTTTTCAAATTCTTGCATCTTTTCTTGATAGAAAGTATACTTAGACTGAATTGAATCCAAATCCACATAAGCGATTTTAAGTGTTTGTGGAACACCTGCTTTGGGGGCGGAAGAATTTACAGTTTGATTTTTATTGGAAATGAATAACGCAAGGGAAATTAGTATTCCAGCTGCGAGTATAATATTTATGACTTTTTGATTCATAGTCAAAGGCTTTAATTATGTCAATTATAAGAAAAAAGGGAGCAGAATAACTGCTCCCTCGGTTATTTACTCTTCTTCATCGAAGCTCATCACCTCTCGGGTGGTTTGCAACAATTCATATTCTTCTTTGCTACCCACCAATAGATTTTCGTACTCTCGAAGTCCTGTTCCGGCAGGTATATGATGTCCTGTGATTACGTTCTCTTTCAAACCAAGCATGTCGTCTGTTTTTCCTTGAATGGCTGCAGAGGACAATACTTTCGTTGTTTCTTGGAATGATGCAGCTGAAATCCAACTTTGTGTACCAAGTGATGCTTTTGTGATACCCAATAAAACTGGACAAGATGTTGCAGCATTTGCATCCCTGAATTCAATAACCTTTTTATCAGCTCTGCGCAGAATAGAATTCTCTTCTCTCACATCACGCAGGCTAACAATCTGACCGGGCTTCATCAGTGTTGAATCGCCTGGATCAACAACAACTTTTTTGTCATAAATCCAATCGTTTTCAATATTAAAATCTTGACGGTCCTCAAGATCACCTTCCAAGAATTTTGTATCACCTGGATCAACTATTTCAACTTTTCTCATCATCTGACGCACAATCACTTCAACATGCTTATCATTGATCTTAACACCCTGAAGCCTATAAACCTCTTGTATTTCATTCACAACATATTCTTGCACTGCAAATGGCCCTTTGATAGAGAGAATGTCACCAGGTGCAATCTGACCATCAGATAATGGTGTGCCGGCCTTCACAAAATCTCCATCTTGAACGAGAATTTGTCTTGTAAGCGTAACAAGGTATTTCTTAATGACACCATCCTTAGCCTCAACAGAAATTTCCCTATTACCTCTTTTTATTGCTCCAAAGGTTACAACGCCATCGATTTCAGAAACTACTGCAGGATTACCTGGGTTTCTTGCTTCAAACAATTCTGTTACCCTTGGAAGACCGCCCGTGATGTCACGAAGCTTTCCAAGAATCCTTGGGATCTTTACTAGCACTTGACCAGCTTTAACTTGATCACCTTGCTCTATAACAATATGTGATCCGACTGGAAGGTTATATGTTTTTTCATCTTTTGCAAGAATCTTGAGTGAAGGAATTCTAGTTTTATCTTTTGACTCAATAACAACCTTTTCTCTGTGACCTGTTTGTTCATCAGCTTCTTCACGGTATGTTACGCCATCGATTACATTTTCAAAATCGATTTCTCCAGCAATTTCTGCAACAATTACATTGTTGAATGGATCCCAAGTACAAATGGTATCACCTTTGGCAACTTTCTTATTATCAGACACAGCCAATACAGATCCGTAAGGAACGTTGTTGGTAATGAGAACACGGTCATTTTTTAAATCCATTATTCGCATTTCACCAGTACGACCGATCACAATTTGAACATCGTTACCCTCGTTATTTTTTGCCTTAACCGTTCTTAAACCATCAAACTGTACAACTCCGTCGAACTTCGCAACAAGGTGCGATTCAATTGATGCAGAACCTGCAACACCACCAACGTGGAAAGTACGCAGGGTAAGCTGTGTTCCAGGTTCACCGATAGATTGAGCAGCAATAATACCAACAGCATCACCTTTTTGGGTAATGTTACCTGTTGCCAAATTGATACCGTAACATTTTACGCAAACACCTCTCTTGCTTTCACAAGTAAGTACTGATCGTATTTCAATTGTTTCGATACCAGCATCTTCAATTTTCTTAGCGGTGTCTTCATCAATCCCCTGACCAGCACTAACAATCAATTCGTCTGTAATCGGATTGTATACATTGTGTAAAGATGTTCTTCCAAGTATTCTATCATACAAAGGCTCTACTATATCTTCATTGTCTTTTAAAGCGCTTGTTGCAATACCTCTTAAGGTCTGACAATCTTCATCTGCAATAATCACATCCTGTGCCACATCCACCAAACGACGGGTGAGATAACCAGCATCAGCTGTTTTCAATGCTGTGTCAGCAAGACCTTTACGTGCACCATGTGTTGAGATGAAGTATTCCAATACGCTCAAACCATCTTTGAAATTTGAAAGGATTGGGTTTTCTATGATTTCAGAACCGGTGGAGCCACTTTTTCTTGGCTTTGCCATCAATCCCCTGATACCAGCAAGCTGTTTAACCTGCTGCTTACTTCCCCTAGCACCAGAATCAAGCATCATATATACTGAGTTGAAGCCCTGCTTATCTGTTGCCATCGCACGGATAAGTGTTTCAGTCAATTTAGTATCTACCCTCGACCATATATCAATGATCTGATTGTAACGCTCGTTGTTTGTGATCAATCCCATGTTATAATTATCCCATACTTCCTGTACTTCAGACGAAGCCTGGTCAACCATCTCCTCTTTCATCATTGGGATAAGCAAGTCCTGAATACTAAATGACAATCCACCTTTGAATGCCATGCGGAATCCAAGTTCCTTGATTGCATCTAGGAATTTTGCAGTTGTAGGAACATTTGTGATCTTAATAATGTTACCAATGATTTCCCTTAAGCTCTTTTTTGTAAGCAATGCGTTTACAAAACCAACTTTAGCAGGAACAGATTGGTTGAACATAACACGACCAACAGTTGTCTCAATCAACTTATTTTCAATCTCACCAGCATCATTTCTAACATTTGCTTTGACCTTTATAAATGCATGTAAGTCAACCTTACCTTCATTATAAGCGATAATAACTTCTTCTGCACTGTAAAAACGCATTCCCTCACCCTTCACTATATCTGTTTCATTATTGCGCTTACCCTTTGTGATATAATAGAGTCCAAGTACCATGTCCTGTGAAGGCAAAGTGATTGGCGTTCCATTTTGAGGATTGAGTATATTATGAGAAGCCAACATCAACAATTGAGCTTCCAAAATTGCAGCATGACTCAACGGAACGTGCACAGCCATTTGGTCACCATCGAAGTCAGCATTAAAAGCTGAACAAACAAGTGGGTGCAATTGAATAGCTTTCCCTTCTACCAATTTAGGCTGGAAGGCCTGAATTGAAAGGCGGTGCAATGTTGGGGCACGGTTAAGCATGATCGGATGACCCTTTAAAATATTCTCAAGGATATCCCATACGATTGCTTCTTTTCTATCTACAAGCTTACGGGCAGATTTCACCGTTTTTACAATACCTCTTTCAATCAATTTTCTAATGATGAATGGCTTGAAAAGTTCAGCACCCATATCTTTAGGTAAGCCACACTCATGCAATTTCAACTCAGGACCTACCACAATTACAGAACGACCAGAGTAGTCAACACGCTTTCCAAGTAGGTTTTGACGGAAACGACCTTGTTTACCTTTCAATACATCACTAAGTGATTTAAGCGCCCTTCCACCTTCTGCTTTAACTGCATTGGATTTACGGCTATTATCGAAAAGTGAATCAATTGCTTCCTGCAACATCCTTTTCTCATTCCTCAAGATTACTTCAGGAGCTTTGATTTCAAGCAACCTTTTCAAACGGTTATTTCTGATGATAACCCTGCGGTAAAGGTCATTCAAATCAGAAGAAGCAAATCTTCCACCATCCAAAGGAACCAATGGTCTCAGTTCTGGTGGGATTACAGGGATATATTGCATAACCATCCATTCAGGACGGTTTACGATTCTTGAATTAGCATCACGGAAAGACTCAACTACACTCAATCGCTTTAATGCATCAGCTTTTCTTTGTTGAGAAGTTTCATTTGCTGCAGCGTTTCTCAATGAGTAACTCAATGAGTCCAATTCAATTCTAAGCAATAAATCATGAAGTGCTTCTGCACCCATTTTCGCTATAAACTTATTTGGATCTTCATCAGGCAGGTATTGATTTTCTTTTGGCAATGCATCCAGCAAGTCCAAATACTCCTCTTCAGTTAACAAATCGCCTTGCTTCTTTCCTTTATCTGCAACAATACCAGGTTGGATAACGACGAAACGTTCGTAATAAATAATGCTCTCTAGCTTCTTGGAACTGATTCCCAAAAGGTATCCGATTTTATTTGGCAAACTTTTGAAATACCAAATATGAACAACAGGAACTACCAATTTGATATGGCCCATGCGCTCACGACGCACTTTCTTTTCAGTTACTTCTACACCACAACGATCACATACAATTCCCTTGTACCTGATTCGCTTATATTTTCCACAAGCACACTCATAGTCCTTCACAGGACCAAAAATCTTTTCACAGAAAAGACCATCGCGCTCTGGCTTGTAGGTTCTGTAGTTTATTGTCTCTGGTTTCAGCACTTCTCCATATGACCTATTCAAGATAGAGTCAGGGGAGGCCAAACTGATTGTGATTTTTGAAAACGAAGATCTCGGGCGGTTGTCTTTTTTGATAGCCATAGTCAGATTTCTGTTTTACAAGTAAATGATGCCAACACTCTGAAATTAATTTTAAAGTACAAAGTCATAATACATTGATAAACAATGATTTGACTGAGCATTGAAACTAAAAGAGTATGGACATGCCAAAATTAAGGACTGCGAAGGTAGTCAAAACGGGAGAAAAAACAATAAAATTCTTATGGTTCAAACTATGATTGCCAACTTGTTATGAATTGTTACGGGAAATGAATTTCTCCCTGACAATTGTTTGAACAGGAACACCATTTAACTTGCTTTCAAGCCAGGAGAGGATGTCGAGGTACATAAAAGACCTGCTCTCGCTAGAATTTTCGTGTACGGTTGTCAGGACAGACAATAAGTTGGAAAATTCAGACTTCAACATCTTGGGTTGAAGTCTGAATGAATTCCTTAAAAATGTAAATATTTCCTTTTCCACCCTGCCAAGGTTTTGCATGTTGGACATGAACCTAAAAACAGAGCGAATTAAACTCTCGAGAATTGCTTCATTGCCAAGTTCATAATGAGAAATCAGGTGTAAAAGCCTTGCGTAACATTGAAGATCGGAACGTAGATCTGATTTCCAATGAATGATCTTATTCAAGTAAACGATTGTGTTATTGAAATCGCCTGATCCAAAATACAAGCATGCAATTTTGTAATAAAAAACCAGTGTTCTATGCCGGTCTAATTGCAGTTCAAATTCTTTCAGCTTTATTTCAATTTCAGAAACCAATTCCAGACCATCTGAAAAGGTTCCCTCCAAAAAGTGCTTATTAATTTTTGCTAGATATAAATACACAAATGACTGAACGTGGTTGTTCATTGTTGCATTACCTTCCTTTGACTCATAAAAAGCTTGAAACCTTTTCAAGTCAACATGAAACCGCTTGTCATTTCTCAGGATGAAATGCGCATTCAGCAAATTGTGCATACCTTTTATGTAATGCTGAGGTTCAATCTTAATCATAAAGGGTTCCTTCTCAAAAAGATCAACCCATCGCTGACAATTTTTATAATAGGTAAGGACATCCTGCTGAATGAAGCCATACCAGGCATGACTTTGAAAGAAATAAAGGCGTTCATAAAATCCCGTGAAATCTCCTGCATGCTCAGGCATATTTAACTCGAAAAACCGCTTCAGATTTTCCATATCTTCTTCATTGCGCACATGCCCTACTTTTATATACCACCCATATAATTGAAGAGCTAAGTTGCTTAGTTTACCAACAATTGAAAGGCGATTATTTAAATCATCCACCTCCGCAACCAACTCATTCGCACGGTCATTAAAGCTTCTTGTGATATGAAGTGTTTCAATTTTTTTTTCAAAAAACAAGGCTTGCACCCAGTAGGTAATTTGGTTATTTGCTTTTGCCAAATCCTTTATTTTTTGTAACAATTTCAAGCTTTGATGATAAAGCCCCTTGTTGTATAAAATTCTTGCATAGTCGAGTTGTTCATGCAATAGAATATCTATATTTTGATCATTTCTTATTAACCTAATGCTAGTTAGAATTTGTTTATAAAGATGTGCTTTGAGGTTTGATAACTGCTGTTTTAGTATGGATGGATTTTTTTTAAAAATCACCTCTTCGTCATAGATTTCCATCCGATCAATTGCATCAAATAATTGAATGATTTTAAGGTCTTCTGTAGCTCCATTTCTATTCACATACAACTTAAAATGCCGCTTTTCCCCTTTTTCAAGGGTCTTAATCAATTGGAAAAGCTCATCAGCAGAACGGTTGGGCATCGTAATTATATTTCAACAAAAAGCACGTTTATAAAGGGTTTAACCATACAATAAACCCTTTGAGCAACGTAAAATACACTTCATTTTGGGGAATAATTAGGAATCTAAGTAATAAATTTACAGACTGTAGAAAAAAAGAACCCCTAATACAGTCAAATTTAGTCCAATGGCTGAAAACAAAATATACATATTCGACACCACCCTTCGCGACGGAGAACAGGTGCCAGGCTGTAAACTTAATACAAAAGAAAAAATTGAAATAGCTCTTGCCCT
>CAMBGO010000086.1 GCA_945866165.1 Chitinophaga pinensis
TGGGAAGTGTTTGATATTTTCGTTAATCACAGCATCATCGGCATTGTAAATAAAAAAATCATGCTCGGTTTGATTCCTGATTATATTAAATTTTGCTGCAATATATTTTTCGAAACTATTGTCATAACGGTCAAGATGGTCTGCAGTAATATTAGTAAGGACTGCCACATCTGGTCTGAATGAAACGATGTCATCCAATTGAAAGCTACTTATCTCGACCACATAGAGTTGTTTAGGATCAAGTGCAATTTGCTTTGCAATAGAGTTGCCAATGTTTCCTACGAGTGCGCAATTCAGTCCGCCCTCCATACAAATATGATAAATCATTGCAGTGGTGGTAGTTTTACCATTGCTTCCGGTGATACCAATGATTTTACTTTCTCCTTTATGCCTATGGGCTAATTCCATTTCACTGATGATTGGAATTCCATTTGCAATAATCTGCTGAACCATTGAATTCGAGTGAGGGATACCAGGGCTCTTCATTACTTCATCTGCATTAATTATTTTTTCAATGCTATGAGATCCTTCTTCAAACGAAATATTATTTTCCAATAACTCATTTCTATATTGTTCTTTTAGTATGCCTCCATCAGATAGAAATACATCATATCCATTGAGCTTGCATAGCAATGCAGCTCCAACCCCGCTTTCGCCTCCTCCCAATATGACAATTCTTTTATTCAAGTGTTAGCTCTTTTATTTTATCTAATTTTTAATGATAGTATTGCAATGACAACGAAAAACAATGTCATGATCCAAAAACGCACTGCTATCTTACTTTCATGATATCCTTTTTTTTGATAGTGATGATGTAGTGGGCTCATCAAAAAGACCCGCCTTCCTTCGCCATATTTTTTCTTTGTGTATTTAAAGTATCCCACTTGAATCATTACACTTAAATTTTCTACAAGGAATACTGCACAAAAAATTGGAATCATCAACTCTTTTCTAACGATAATAGCCAGTGAAGCGATGATACCTCCAAGTGCAAGGCTTCCCGTATCACCCATAAATACCTGAGCGGGATAAGTGTTATACCAAAGAAATCCAATACAAGCACCAATGAGTGCCCCTGTAAAAATGGAAACTTCTCCCAGGTTCGGGATGTACATGATATTTAGGTAATCAGCCAAGAGAAGGTTTCCACTCGCATAAATAAAAAGCGCCAGGCAAACACCAATAATAGCTGAGACACCAGTAGCAAGGCCATCAAGGCCATCTGTAATATTTGCACCATTTGAAACGGCAGTTACTATAATTATGACCACAATCATATAAAGCACCCAGCCATAAGACCTCAATGATGATGGTAGCAGTTTGGCATAGTTGAATTCATGGTCTTTAATGAATGGAATGGTTGTAACAGGTTCATTTGCATATACAAAATAACGTGTACCGCCTTGGTATTTTACTGCAACTCCATCAGCCGGTTTTCCAACTCCTTTATATTCCCTCAATACTTTTACATTGTCATTCAACAATAAAGTTGCACTGATAATAATACCCAAACCCACCTGGCCAAGCACCTTAAACCAACCTGCTAATCCATCTTTATTGCCTTTCTTATAGGAAATACCTTGTTGTTGAGACAGGCGCTTCGCCCTTAATTTCAAGTAATCATCAACAAACCCAACTAGTCCTAGCCAAACAGTACTTAGCAAGAGTAGCTTTATGTAAACCTTGTCTAGGTTAGCAAATAGCAATGTGGGAATAAGAATACCAAGTAAAATAATAAAGCCCCCCATTGTTGGTGTACCCTTTTTTTGTTCTTCTCCTGCAAGACCAAGTTCCCTTACACTTTCTCCAACTTGTTTGCGTAGCAATAATGTTATTATTCTTTTTCCATACACCATGGTGATGAACAAAGACAACAACAATGCAACCATCGTTCTAAAAGTGATGAACTGAAATAATCCGCTTCCCGGAAACCGGATTCCTTCATTTTGCAACCACTGGAAAAAATGATACAGCATATTGTTTATTTATCTAGTTCCTTGAATGCGTCGTTTAAAACAAGTTTATCATCGAAAGGAAATTTTGTTCCCTTAATCTCTTGATACTTTTCGTGACCCTTTCCTGCAACCAAAATAATATCTTCTGGTTTCGACATCATCACGGCAGTTCTAATAGCTTCACGTCTGTCGACAATCATCAGCACTTTTCTCTTCAATCCCTCATCGAGGCCTTCAGCCATATCACTTACAATAGAATTAGGTTCTTCACTTCTTGGATTATCAGATGTGAAAATGGCTTTTGTGCTAAATTCAGCTGCAGCAATTCCCATCAACTTTCGTTTTGATTTATCACGATCTCCTCCACAACCAACAACAGTTATAATAGACTCCCCGCCATGCTGTAATTTTTTAATAGTAGAAAGAACATTCAATAATGCATCAGGCGTGTGAGCATAATCAACAATGCCTATCACTTTTTCTTTTGGTGTTACCACATAATCAAATCTTCCTTCAGCACCTGTTAGGTTACTCAATGCAACCAATACCTGCAGTTTGTCTTCTCCGCTGCATATTGCTGCAGCAAAAACTGCTAAGAGATTGTATGCGTTGAATTCTCCAATCAGCCTAAAGTGAACCTCTTGTTCATTAATCGACATGAGCAATCCATCCAATGCATTGTCAATGATTCTTCCTTTGAAGTCACAAATATTCTTTAAGCCATAATAAAATTTACTAGCAGATGTATTTTGCAACATCACCTGACCATTTTTATCATCGAGATTTGAAATTGCAAACGCAGATGCAGGAAGGTCATCAAAGAATATTTTTTTAACTCTTATATATTCAGCGAACGTTTTATGATAATCAAGGTGATCGTGTGTTATATTACTAAACACAGCACCACAAAATTGCAGACCAGCAATACGGTGTTGATGAATGGCATGACTACTCACTTCCATAAAGGCGTGCGTGCAGCCTTGATCAACCATGTTACGTAATAAAGCGTTCAATGATACTGGATCGGGTGTAGTATGAGTAGATGGAAGAATTTCATTTCCTATTTGGTTATTGACAGTCGATATCAAACCAGTTTTGTAACCAAGTGCCGTATATAACTTATAGAGTAATGTTGCAATAGTTGTTTTTCCGTTGGTACCTGTTATTCCAACCAACTTTATCGATGAACTTGGTTCACCATAGAATGAATGAGCAATAATTCCTGCAGCAACAGAAATATTCTGGCATTGAATATAAGTTACCCCTTCGGCTTGAGTAGCAGGGATTTCTTCGCAAATGATTGATGTTGCCCCATTTGCTATGGCGGCATCAATAAATTGACTAGCGTCTAAATTAACTCCACGCAATGCAAGAAAACATCCATTTGACTTTATTTTTCTTGAGTCAATCTGAATATTTTCAACAAGTATATTGGTATGGCCAACTACAGACTTAATCGCAACCTTATATAATATGTCTTGTAATAAAATCATTCAGTTTGTTTGTGTTCCCAATGTTAAATAGACTGTTTGACCCCTAACAATAGACGTACCAGCTTGAATTGATTGCATGATTACCTTACCATTACCATTTGCAATAACATTCAACTTTAATTTCTCTAATAACTCTATAGCGTCTTTCAATCCAACACCTTTTATGTCGGGCATTACCATGCCATCCACTTTCCAACTATTACCAAGAAAGGAGCCATTTGATTCGCTCATTTCACTCATCACACCATTGATACCAGTATCCTTTATCGATGTTTTAAGCTTGCCTGCTATATTGATAAAATCTTTGTTTGAGCCCTTCCAGTTAGCCTTGGAATGAAGGCTATCGATTTGAGTTGCGTGTTGATAGTTTGCATATAGATCTGCATCAACCCGAAACAACTTGTCAGCTATTTCTCTAAAAACAGGACCGGCCACTTGTGCACCATAATACTTTTCCAAATAAGGCTTATTCTCAATAACCACAATACAAGAATACTTTGGATTATCGGCAGGAAAATATCCTGCAAAAGATGATTGGTATTGATGCTCTACATAACCTTTGTTTCCATTTGCAACTTTTGCTGTTCCTGTTTTACCTGCAATTCGATATAAATCTGTTTTTAAACTAAGTCCAGTCCCTCTTTCAACAACACCTTCAAGGCATGTCTTGAGTTGAACCAAAGTGGAATAACTAAATAATGAATCTTCTAATACTTGTGGCTTGAATTCATGAAGATTGATTCCATCTCTTGCAATTGAATTAATAAGATAGGGCTTCATCATTTTCCCATTATTTGCAACAGCGTTGTAAACCATGAGCATTTGAAGCGGACTGATTGCAACATTGTATCCGAAACCCATCCACGGCAATGTAACTTTACTCCACCCTGGCTTTGAAGGATCAGGAATGATTGGGAATGATTCACCATCTAAATCAAGGCCTGAACGAATATTCAAATGAAGACGCTTCAGGTGATTGAGGTATTTACGCGGATTGGAAGAATAGTTTGCATTAACCAATTTTGCCATGCCTACATTTGAACTTAACTCAAAAGCATGTTGAACAGTAACATTGGTTTTTCCATGAACCTCACTATCAAATACTGTTCTACCGCCAATATCCCATGTACCGCCTTCTAGATTAACTTCAGCATTTAAGTTTGTCAGCTGATCTTCTAATAACGCAATCATTGTGACCAACTTGAAAGTTGAACCAGGTTCAGACCTTGTGATGGCGTAATTATAATTCTCGGAATAAGAACCATCAGATATCTTACCAAGATTTGCTATTGCCTTTATTTTACCAGTCTTCACTTCCATCACAATACAACTACCTTTTACTGCCTCGTTCTTAATGAGTATTTTAAGCAGTGCTTGTTCAGCTATATCTTGAACATTAACATCAATGGTTGTAATAATATCCTTTCCATTTTCTGCTTCTATTTCAACGCCTTCTACTGGCACGAATGCGCCACCAGATATCCTTCTTACAAGTTGTTTACCACTAACACCTCTCAATAAGCTATCATAAGTTCTCTCAAGACCAACATTATTAAAAACGCTTTTACCATCGGATCCAATATACTCTCTTGAGAGTCCAATGGTTCTATTAGCAAGTAATCCAAAAGGTGCAATGCGTTTTTCCTTTTCTACAAAAATGAAACCGTTTTTATTTCTATTCTTCTTTATGTAAGATGTATTACGAAGTAATTGATATTGTTTAAAATCAATATTTCGTTTCAAAAGTTGGTACCGTTCCTTCTGATTAAAAATTCGTATGAGTGATTTTTTGTAATACGCCGCTGAATGATCATTCAGGATATTTTCTAAATGCAATGAAAGACTATCAACATTCTTTTTAAAAAATAATCCGTCTTTTTCCTGTATGCCATCAGAGCCGAAATCCAGGTAGATATCAAAATAAGGCACAGAGCTACTTAACATACGGCCATCTTCGCTATATATTGTACCTCGTTCTGCATCTAATGCTCGGTAGTCAAGCTGGAGGCTATCGCTCAGTGCTTTCCAATAAGTACCTTCAACACGTTGTATATAAAATGCCCTTGATGCAATGCCAACTCCAAAAAGGAAAATGGCGATAAACACCAGGTAGCTTCTCCACAATATGTCTTTTCTAGCGTCCAATGATTAATTTATTTTTTAGTTTTTACGTCTAAGTTGACAGGAGGCACATCTGTTTCAATCAATCCAAATGGAGCAGCCGTCTTTACTACTTCTGATTGCTTGGTACTCAGCATCCATTCACTTCGAAGCATCTTGAATTCAAATTGGTATTCCTTAAGTTCTTTAGAAATTTTACTGATATCCTTAATTGTCTTTTCCACACGATGTCCGTTGTAGATATACAGAATAGCAAGACAGGCGAGGTAAAGAAAGAAAGGAATATTTTTCACCAATGACTGTTGATTAAAAAATCCAGTTCCTTTGTTTGGTTTTTTATTATCCCCTGCGATTTTTTTACTACTCTGTTCTGACATGTAAAAAATGTTTTTTTAAATACAATTAATTTTTGACTGCAACCCGAAGCCTTGCACTTCTCGACCTTGGGTTGTTTTTGATTTCTTTTTCACTAGGCTCAATAGGTTTTTTATTAAGAGGCGATAATGGCGCTATTTGCTTTGTACCATATATGTGATCTATTGTGCCATCAGAAGTACCCTTTTTGAAGTAATTTTTTACAACCCGATCTTCGATGCTGTGAAATGTTATAACTGCTATCCTGCCCCCTGGCTTTAATAAAACAGCTGATTGTTCCAGCATGTCTTCTAGTGCAGCTACCTCATCATTAAGTGCCATGCGCAAGGCTTGGAAAAGTTGTGCGAAATACCTTTTCGGATTGCCTTTTACCACACTCGATACAGCTACTTTTAGTTCATTGATGGTCTTGATCGGACTTGTTCTTGCCTTCGATTCAAGAAGAAGCGCCAATGTTTTTGAATTAGTGATCTCTCCGTATTCTTGAAAAATATGCTGGAGTTTATCAGCAGGCATTTCCTTCAGAAGGTCAGCAGCCGTTTTTTCTTGACTCCTATCCATTCTCATGTCTAAAGGAGCATCGAAACGAATGGAGAACCCTCTTGATGGTTTATCAAACTGATGACTGCTCACGCCCAGGTCTGCCAGTATTCCATCGACTTGATCAACTCCATGCAACCGAAGAAAGCGAGAAAGGTTTCGAAAATTATGTGGGATGAAAACCAAGCGGCTATCAGCAGGGATGTTTGCTTTCGCATCTTCATCCTGATCAAAGGCATATAACTTTCCTTCTGAATTCAACCTTTTTAATATTTCCCTTGCATGCCCGCCTCCACCAAAAGTGCAATCAACATACGTTCCAGAAGGATTGATATTTAGTGCATCAATTGATTCTTTAAGCAGGACTGAAACATGATAGGAGCTGTCTGCTTGATGTGACAGCATTCCATTTTCTTCATGTTCATTCATGCGTTCATTTTTTAGGTTGTTTCTTTTTTGGCCATTACTTCAGCAGCAAGACTGCTAAAGGCTTCCGGTGAAAAAGTGTCAAAGAACTGCTGATACTTATTTTTATCCCATATTTCTAACTTAGTAACTGCCGAAACCAACACGATATCCTTTTCCAAACCCGCATGCTCCAGTAGGTTTTTTGGCAATAGGATCCTTCCGGCACTGTCAAGCTCTAGTTGAATGGCGCCATTCAGGAAATAGCGACGGAACTCACGAACCTTTGGATCAAAATCATTCAATGCGCTGATGTTTTCGTAAATAGGCGTCCAACTCTGAATCGGATAAACTGTTAGGCATTTTTCAAAGCCCCGGTTTACAACAAAAACAGGATCAACCCCCACTGGCAGTTGTTTTTTTATTCCTGCCGGAAGAAGAAACCTACCTTTACTGTCGAGGGTAGCTTCGTATTCACCTAAAAAACCGATCATTTAAACCTTTTTTGAATGAAAAAAACCATATTATGACACAAATTAACACAAATTCCCACTTTAAAACACGAAAGTAGTAGTCTATATTTATCCACAAGCGAAAGCCTTTGTAGGCCTATATTTGATCAAAAAACTTCAATAAAGATGTGCATATATCAAAAATCATGTGAATAACCTGTGCGTATGTCAAATTATAGTCCCAATTTAAAAGATGTTAAAATGGCAATCTATGATTACGAATTGCCAACTGCCTGCATTGCAAAATGGCCTGCAGAAAAAAGACATGATGCCAAGCTGCTGGTGTATAATAAAGGAGAAATCCACACGGATACATACCTAAACATTTCAACATACTTACCTGAGAATACATCATTGTTTTTTAATAATACAAGAGTAATAGCAGCCCGCTTGCCGTTTAAAAAATCAACTGGCACCAACATTGAAATTTTTTTACTCGAACCAACTGATGGCGTTAATCATGCAAGTGCATTGGCACAAAAAAAATATTCCATTTGGAAATGCCTTGTAGGAGGTATGAAAAAATGGAAGCATGATGAAATCCTAGAACAACAATCTGATAATAGTGGAAGCAAGCTTTATGCAAAAATACTTGAAAGAAAAAGCGAGTATTGTTATATAGAATTTACTTGGGAAAATAGCGAAATGACGTTCTCTGAAATAATTTCAGATGCAGGTGTGATTCCGCTACCCCCTTATATAAAAAGAGAGACAACTATTGAGGATAAACAACACTACCAAACGGTATATGCAAAAACAGAAGGCTCTGTTGCAGCACCAACAGCTGGACTTCACTTTACTGAAGAAATTTTTCATTCGTTAGAGATGAGAAAAATAACTCATGAATTTATAACCTTGCATGTTGGAGCAGGTACTTTTAAGCCGGTCACATCAGATAATATCGCCAATCATGACATGCATGAGGAGTATTTCGAAGTTTCGTTATCAACGATAGAAGCATTGTGCGATGCAGATAAATTTATCGTACCCGTTGGAACAACTTCAATGCGAACCTTAGAAAGCCTCTATTGGATTGGAGTAAAAATAATATTGAAAGAACTGGCCATAAATATAAGCATTCGTATTGGTCAATGGGAACATGTAGAACTTGATAATCGCATCAAGGTGAACACTGGTGAATCGATGAATGCAATAAAAAAATGGATGCAAT
>CAMBGO010000087.1 GCA_945866165.1 Chitinophaga pinensis
GAGGGTATATGATTTTCATTTATGAAAACCCTAAATCTGCTCCTTATTTACGCCGTGGACTTTTGCGTTCAATTTAATTTATACTTCAAAATTATTTATTTTAAATGGACATCAGCAAGAACACAGAAAAATTAGCCAAATGATAAATACATTATTCGATAAAATATTTGTTTTAACAATCAATCGTAATTTGAAAAGGAGATTAATAGTTGACAAAAATTTAAAAAGTATTCAATTTGAATATTGGTTTGGTTTTGATTTACCATCTGAGTTTTCGAATATTAAATATGTTTCTGATTTATCAAATGAATTCTTCGAAAACAATACTTTAGATAAGTATTCGGTTAAAAGAATGACAAAAGGTCAATTAGGAGCATATTTATCAATAAAAAAAATTATCGAATTTATAGCTTCAAATGACTTTAAACAAGTAATGATATTCGAAGATGATTTTAACCCCCTTAAAAAAAATTGGGAAAACATATTATGTAATGCAATTCAAGAATTGCCAAACGATTGGGATATCTTATTAGTAGGATACATTTATAGTGGTTTTTCATACAAATTAGCATATTACAGGACTTTCCGCCCTTTACTAAAAATATGGAGTTGGATAAAAAAAATAATAACAAATAAACCACAAATAATTTTACCTAATATGTTTTCTAATAATTTGGATACTTCTGGATTGTGCAGTGGCGGACATGCATTTTGTTTATCCCATAAAGGTGCTATTCTTTTGTCAAAGCATTTAAATCCCATGAAAATGTCAGGTGATGAATTAGTTTGTAAATTAATTAGTGAAAAAAAAATCAAAGCATACTCAGTTTATCCATGTTTATTTAGTCAAAATAAATTATTTGAATCTGAAACCAGAAAGAGCTAAAAATTTTAGTCTAAAGTAAAATCATAATGAAAAAAAGTAAACGCAATATTTTAAAATTCACAGGATTAAGTAATGAAGTTTTTGAAATATTTAGATATGAATTGAATATGCTTCTATTGAGATTAAATAGTAGATTTAATCTTTTAAAAATTCATCGATTAAAAAAATTTAAAAATCAACCGAATATTAAGTTGAATATAGGAGCTGGTCCTTTTGGAGAAGATGGATGGGTAAATATAGATACATTCAAACACACAAAGATTTCATTTACATATGATTGCAGAAAAAAAATACCTTTCAAGACGGCAACAGTTCACAAAATTAGATGTGAACATTTTCTTGAACATATGGATAAAATCTATGAAACCCCAATTTTCTTAGCCGAGTGCAAGCGGGTTCTCAAAAATGACGGAATACTTAGAATTATTGTCCCGGACATCGAAAAGTATATTAAAGCATATTACGAAAATAATTGGAAAATAGTTGGGCTTGATATTGATAGTATGCCCGAATGGCAAGGTGCTGAAGTCCTTTCTCATATATTCAGACAGGGAGGTGAACATAAATTTGGCTATGATTTTCATTCAATTTCAAACCTTTTATATGATGTTGGATTTAAGAAAGTTTTAAAATCTGAATTTGCTAAATCATTTGATTCAGATCTTAAAAATGATCAGCATAATCATCAACTGTATTCATTATATGTTGATGCCATTAAGTAGTATACAATGAGAATTATCTTAGTTGCCTCCGCCCAGCCAGCCGCCAATCCACGTATGATGAAGGAAGCAACTGCTTTACAAGAAGTAGGCTATCACGTTACAGTGGTCTGGTCTACAATCGCACCTTGGGCAGATGAATTTGATCAATTAATATTTAATCGAAATCCTGCAATTGATTGGATCCAAGCAGGGTATCATCACAAGCATCAGAAGATACAATATTTTTTCGCTAGAGCAAGACAAAAATATTGGCAGATTATTAATCGCTTATTTGGAAATGTTTTTGATGCTTCTATAAAGTCTCAGGTATTGTTCTCACAAGAATTAATCAAAAAAGCTACAGGTATCAAAGCCGATTTATACATTGGACATAACCTAGGCGCACTTCCTGCAATAGTAAAAGCCGCTAAATTACATAACGCAAAATCAATCTTCGATTTTGAGGATTTTCATCGTGGTGAGCATAGGCCTGGTAGTCTTCAAAATAAAGCTGTAAGTGATGTCGAAGATAAATACATTCCGCATGTTCATAGAATCACTGCATCTAGTTCAATGATAGCCCAAGCCTATGAAAATATTTATAGGGATAAAAAAATCATCACCATAAATAATGTTTTCCCATTATCATTTGCTGTTAAAGAAGTTGTAAATATACCTGTTAAGCCCCTGAAGCTGTTCTGGTTTTCTCAATACATTGGTAAAAAAAGAGGGTTGCAAACGATTTTGCAGGCTATGTCAAATTTCAAGAAAAATGAAATTTCATTAACGCTACTGGGAACAGTCTCGAATGAGTTGAGCGATTACTTTAAAAATTACATATCAGTCTTGCAACTAAGTACTGAGCAATTAATATTCTTGGTTCCTGTTGAAGAATCAACCATTCCTGAAATCGCTTCTCAACATCATATTGGGATCTGCTCTGAAATCGCTCATATTGAGAATCGTGATCTTTGTCTCACCAATAAATTATTTATGTATTTGCTTTCGGGTAATGCTTTATTGCTATCTAATACCAAGGCACAACAATCTTTTTTGAATGAATACACTGATATAGGAATGTTATTTGAACAGAAGTCGGTTGAATCAATTTCAAGGGCTTTGCAGTTTTATATCGATCATCCGGATGTATTAAATCAGCATAGATTCAATGCATTGCAGCTTGCTAAAAGCAAACTGAATTGGGATATTGAATCTGTCAAATGGTTGAATCTAATCAATCAACTTACAGATTAAAGAACACAGTATTTTGGTTTTTTTCTCTTTGTATTATTAAGTTGCCATCGGAATTTTGTTTCAAGATTCTGATATGGCATTGCTAGATCCCAAAACCGACCTCACTTTCAAAAGGGTATTCGCTGAAAACCCTGAGCTGCTAATAGATTTGCTCAATGCAATTCTGCCCTTGCATGAGAACATCACTGATTTAGAATACCTCCCAACAGAATTGCTTCCTCAGGAAGACGGACAAAAGCTTTCTATAGTGGATGTCCGTTGTACTGACCAGGCAGGTAGACATTTTGTTGTGGAAATGCAGGTGGTGATTACCCCAAACCTGAAGAATCGAATGCTTTTCAATGCGGCAAAAGTGCTTGCAAAACAACTCAAGGCATCGGCTGCATTCACTGAAATAAAATCAGTTTATACGCTTTGTTTTCTTGAAGGCGAAGCTGTGAAGGGATCAGATGAATGGTTTCATCATTACACAATCAATCATAATAGTATTCCCGGGCTGGTTATGGAAGGCATGGAATGGGTATACGTTGAACTTGGCAAGTGGAGAAAATTGGGTAATTTTAATAATGAGTTAAAAAGGGATCTTTGGCTTGGTTTCCTTGCACAACCTGAAAAACTAAATGATATGCTAACACTGGAACATAAAAAGAAATACCTGGAAGTGAGTAAGGCATTAGAAATGATAAACACATCTAATTATACCGATGCACAGATAAGGGGTATGGAAAAATACGTTGAAGATTACCTTTTCCTGAGTACCGGTATCGAAATGGCCATACAAGATGCTAGGAAAGAAGCATTGGTTGAGGGCAAGCAAAGGGGTATTGAGGAAGGTAAACAAGAAGGATTGATTCTTGGTCAATCTGAGGCACTTCATAAAATAAAATTGGTTATTGAACAGCTCAACAAAGGTATACCTGTTGAAAAAATTGCAGCTGATCTCTGTATTGAAATTTCAATGGTAGAAGAAATAAAACAGATGACCAATTCTTAGCAGTTTCAAAAACAACATTACAGCTAAGTTAACCTATTGAATCGCATTTTAATTATCGCGCCGCATTACCCACCTTCAAATCTGGCGGCTGTACACCGTACACGCTTGTTTGCCCAACACCTGCCCTCATTTGGTTGGGAACCTATCATATTAACAGTTGATGAACAATACTATGAAGAGAAACTGGACTGGGATCTTCATAAACTTATTCCTTCATCGCAACGTATTGTAAAAGTAAATGCTATTAAAGTTGGAAGACCAAGACTGATAGGAGATATAGGCTTGCGTGCATTTTTTCAGCTCCGAAAAAAAGCAGTCGAGTTAATAAAAAAAGAACAGATCGATTTCGTTTATATACCCATCCCTTCATTTTATACTGCCTTGCTCGGCCCTTACCTTCATAAAAAAACAGGAATAAAATACGGTATCGATTACATCGATCCATGGGTTCATGAATTTCCAGGATCTGAAAAACTTTTTTCACGCCATTGGTTTAGTACACAACTTGCCAAGCTCCTTGAACCCATTGCAGTTAAACACGCAGCACTGATCACAGGTGTTTCTGAAGGATATTATCTTCCGGTACTAAACCGCAATCCTCATTTAAAAAATAATGTCATCACCGCCGCCATGCCTTATGGGGGAGAGGAAGGGGATCATGAGTATATCAGACGTCAGATGTCAGAAATTAGAAGACAGACGACAGACTTCAGACGTCAGGAGTCAGATGGTAGTGATCAGATATCAGATGACAGAGGTCAGAATTTTTTGAAAACATCTTCAACCTCTTCAACAACTTCAACAACTTCAACCTCTTCAACCCCCTCAACTTTTAAATTTGTTTATGCTGGTGCTTTATTGCCTAAAGCACATAAGCCGCTTGAAAAAATATTCGAAGCTTTAGCATCACTTCAACCCCCTCAACCCCTTCAACTTCTTAAATTAATTTCAACCTTCCCGATTCGTGCTTCGCACTTTCGGGATCTTCGACTTCAACCCCCTCAACCCCTTCAACTGCAGTTCATAGGAACTCTCGGCACCATCAAACCTATCGCTGAAAAGCACGGCCTTTTCGGAAAGACTGTATTCGAACATCCCAATCGCATGCCTTATATGGATGTGTTAAAAGAACTTGATCAGGCAGATGGTATATTTATTTTAGGCAGTACTGAACCGCATTATACACCTAGTAAGGTCTACCAGGCTGTGCTTTCACAAAAGCCGATCCTGGCTATACTCCATGAACAGAGTAGCGCGGTAAAAGTGTTGAGAGAGGCTAATGCTGGTATTGTTATAACCATGAATGGGGAAGAGGATTTCGATTCACTTGCCACACTTTTTTTAGAAGGCTTGAAACAATTTCAAGAATTTCAACAAAGCTTTAATCCAAGCAACATAAACAAATCGGCTTTTGAGCAATATTCAGCAAAGGCAGTAACAAGCGTATTGGTGGAAGCAATTGAAAAAGCTATTCTCATTTCATGAGTAGGTTGTATCGTATCATATTTTTTATTTTTTCCCACCCTTTTGGGAAGAAACATAAACTTATTTCATTCTATTATTTTGTTAGGTGGCAGTTAACCCAGTTTTTTTATCCTGGTGAAAGGGTTTTGACATTTGTGAACAATACAAAAATGGCTGTAAATAGAGGTGATACTGGGGTAACAGGAAATATTTATGTTGGTTTACATGATTTTAATGAAATTTCATTTGCACTTCATTTGCTGAATGAAAATGACATATTTGCAGATGTTGGAGCCAATGTTGGATTTTATAGCATGATTATATCCAATTCAACCGGCGCCATCTCATATGCGTTTGAGCCAATTCATTCAACATTCAATAAGCTTGAGAAAAATATAAAGCTAAATGAGTTAGAAAATAAAGTCATTTCAGTAAATGCTGCAGTTGGATCTGTCGAAGGAGATTTAAAAATGACCAATAATTTAGATACAGTCAACCATGTTGTTGTAAGTGACAAGGCTTCTGATCATTTGACCTCAATTAAAGTGATCAAATTAGATCGTTTTTTTTCTAAAATAAACTACCCCAAATTAATTAAAATCGATGTTGAGGGTTATGAGTCTGATGTAATTGCAGGGATGGAAAATATTTTAAGCTCTGATACATTATGTGCGATAATAATTGAGCTAAATGGATCGGGCGGGCGATATGGGTATGATGAAAAAATAATTCATGAAAAACTTTTGAATCATTCATTTTTTCCATGTAAATACGATCCATTTGAAAGAACGATAAAAGAACTGGATTCATACGGAAGAACAAACACAATTTATATCCGGGATATTGATTTTGTGAAAAGTAGGTTAACGTCCGCAATGTCGTTTAAAGTATTTGGAGAATTCATCTGAGATAAAGCATGCATTATTTTTTAGTTTTTAATGACTGAGCAGCTGGTTATTTCTATAGTAACTTTCAATATAATGAAGAGTATTGAAATATTATCTCTCAAAGTAACGATTCATCTGGTTACAGAATGTAAGCAACTCAAATTAAAGTCAAGTGATGGAAAATTTTACAAGACAGACGTTGCTAAAACTGAGCAGATTTTTCGTTTGATTCAATCCATACAACATAAACAAAGCGCCATTTGAGCAGTATTCAGCAAAGGCAGTAACAAGCGTATTGGTGTATGCACTGAATAAAATCGTTAATTTCTCATCTTAGTTCAGTCGAAATAGAACTGTTATCCGATGATTTCATCTGGCTGTTCTAAAACATTAAAAATAGTTTTGTGCCAAAATAAAGGGCATGAAATTGTTGGATCCCAAGTCAGATTTTTTATTCAAACGCTTATTCGCAGACAACCCAACACTTCTGATCGATTTATTAAATGCAATACTTCCGTTGGAAGATCCAATTACAGAAATTGAATACCTGCCCGCAGAGTTGGTTCCTTATGAACGAAATTCTAAACTGTCTATTGTTGATGTAAGGTGTAGTGATGCTTTCGGAAGGCATTTTATTGTAGAGATGCAAATGGCCTTTCAGCCCTTCTTACACAAGCGAATGTTGTACAATGCTTCAAAAGTCTTATCGAGGCAACTATCTCAAACACAACAATATGATGAAATAGGCAATGTTTATACATTGTGTTTTATTGATCAGGTAGCTGAAAAAGGAATCGATGAATGGTTTCATCACTATGTTATTAAGCATAAAAAGTATGAAGAACGTCAGATGCTTGGAATGGAGTGGTTTTTTATTGAATTGGGAAAGTGGAAGAAAAATTTTAATTTTAAGAACCCAGAGAGAAAATCCCTTTGGTTAACGTTTTTAACCCAACCTTCTAAAATTTTAGAAATGATGACACCCGCCGAACTTGCAGAATTCAATGAAATCAGGGAAGCGCTTGATATTGTAAATGCATCTCAATACACAGAAGCCCAAATCAACGGCATGGAAAAATACCTGGATGAAGTAAGGTCATATCATTCGGGGATTGCATATGCAAAAAACGAGGGAATTCAGGAAGGGGTGGAAATTGGAATGGAGAAAGGTATTAAAAAAGGACTCGAGGAAGCATATGCAAACATGGTAAATATTATCATCGATATTAAAAATGGGTTATCATTGGATAATCTTGCTTCGAAATACAATATTGATTATCAAGCCATTTTAAAAATATCAAATTCTATCAAGGTAGGTTTGTGATCTGATGTACAGCTTCAACTCCCTCAACCACTTCAACCCCTTCAACGTATAACATCAAGACGCGACGTTTGGCTATCATTTTTATCACACCCTGAAAAGCTCGACACCATGTTAACCGCTGAATATGAAAACGAATATAAGGAGGCAAGAAAAGCATTGCGTTTAATCGATAAGGCCAAATATACTCCCGAACAACTCTGGGCAATGGAACGGAATGCCGATGAACTTTATTTCGCTTGGGAAGCCATGAAAATGGACATCGATGAAGCTAGAAAAGAGGGAGAAGCGACGGGAGAAGCAAAAGGTACTGCAAATGGAATGTCTGCAGGGATTGTTGAAGGACAACAGCTTCTTATATCAGCTTTAAACGATTTGAAGCAGGGTAAATCTATCAATGAAGTTGCTTCATCACATAATTTTGAAGTTTCATTTTTAGAATCTCTTTATAAGCAGTTTATAAGCAAATAACTGAAATGTTGGTTTTACGAAATTGATGCTAATTTAATTGTAGAAATTTTTTTTCTACAGCCGTTGATTTTCCTTAAACCCTCCCGATTCGTACTTTGCACTCTCGGGATCTTGAAGTTCAACCCCCTAAACCCTAAACGCCTAAACCCTAAACGCCTAAACCCTAAACGCCTAAACCCTAAATGCTGCACCCCAAACCCCTCATTGATCTAGCATTCATCTCAATCTTTGATAGTGAACTTTAAAAATAACGGATAACGCAACACCTCTCAACGTCTCAACAACGAAGACCCTCGCCATCATAACCACCCACCCCATTCAATACAATGCCCCACTATTCAAGTATTTGGCGGAACAGGAGCTATTCTACATAAAAGTATTTTATACCTGGTCACAGTCAAATGGTATCATTCACGACAAAAATTTTGGTATTGCACGCGAGTGGGATATCGATCTGTTAAGTGGATATGATCAGACTTTCGTTGAGAATGTTTCAAATAAACCGGGTTCGCATCATTACATGGGAATCATCAACCCGTCTCTGATCAAACAAGTTGAACAATTCAAACCGAACGCAA
>CAMBGO010000088.1 GCA_945866165.1 Chitinophaga pinensis
CTGAGCAAATTTTCGACTATCTCTAAATCGAATGGTTTGAATAGGCAATGTTGTAAACAATGGGTTCAACACATGACCCCCTTTAGGATAAGCGTAATCGCCTTGTGAGTTTACGCTAATAAGTTGTTGATCATAGTTGATGTTCACAATATATCGGCTTAGAAAATTATACCCAATAATTCCATCAATATTTACTCCATAAGAAGAACTCAATACTTCGTAATTATTTACATGAAAATCAAGGTTGGTTACATCCAACCCCGGTAGGTGTAATGTTGCTCCATATAAAAAAGGAACTTTTCTAATTCCTGCAATACCCTTTATTGTTCTCTCTGAAGGAACAACTGTGATGTTGAGTCTATCAACGGTGGATGAATCGAGTGAAATACCGCCACTTCCTGTGTCTAAAATAAAATTCAGTGAATCAGGATGGTTGTCCACCGTAGCCCGCAGTAAAATAACCCCTCCTGTTAGAGAAATAAATCGAAAACTTGTTAACTCTCTTGAGGGCTCTTCAACAAATTGCTCCTGTGCCCATCCAATCTTGAATTGAATGATCAACAGGGTCAGAAACAAGGATATTTTTGCCAGTATCGTCAATAGAAATGAATTAGTTGGTTTTACTCTTATAAAGCAATGAGCTGGTTTTAAGTTAACTGATTTTTAAACCATTCATGCACTAACTTTGTTCTATAGATGATGAAAAATATGAACTTGTTGAACAATCTTTACGAAAAGGCACTGAATTTTGAGTTTCTCACGGCTGAAGAAGGTCTACACCTTTTCAAAGAAGCGCCACTGACTGAATTGATGTGTGTTGCCGATGAACTCAGAAAAAAGCAGGTTCCGCATGGTAAGGTGAGCTGGCAGATTGACCGCAATGTGAACACGACCAATGTTTGCATAGCCAACTGTAAATTCTGCAATTTCTATCGGATTCCGGGTCATGCTGAAGCCTATATCACCGACATGGATACGTATAGAAAAAAGATTCGTGAAACACTTCAATGGGGTGGCGACCAATTGCTTTTGCAAGGAGGACATCATCCTGAACTGGGGTTGGATTTCTACACAAAAATTTTTAGGGAGATCAAAAATGAATTTCCTGATATTCGATTGCATACACTCGGACCACCCGAAGTGGCTCATATTACCAAGCTTGAAAAATCTACCCATACAGAAGTTCTGAAAGCGCTAAAAGATGCCGGCATGAATTCTCTTCCTGGAGCAGGTGCAGAAATTCTTGTTGATCGTGTACGCAGGTTGGTCAGCAATGGAAAATGTGGTGCACAAGAATGGCTTGATGTGATGGCAGCAGCGCATCAACTGAATATAACGACTTCTGCTACCATGATGTTTGGACACGTTGAAACACTTGAAGAACGCTTCGAGCATCTAATAAAGCTTCGCGAAGTACAGGCTAAGAAACCTGCAGATGCAAAAGGATTCCTTGCTTTCATACCTTGGACCTTCCAAGATGTTGATACCTTGCTTGCAAAAATTCGCGGGGTACAAAACCTTACCACTGGCGATGAATATATTAGGATGATTGCAATCAGCCGTATCATGCTTCCCAACATCAAAAATATTCAAGCCTCTTGGCTAACAGTAGGAAAGAAAATTGCACAAATATGTTTGCATGCAGGTGCCAACGACTTTGGAAGCATCATGTTGGAAGAGAATGTTGTTAGTGCAGCAGGAGCGCCACACCGATTTACATATAAGTCCATACAGGAAGCAATAAAAGAAGCAGGCTTCGAACCACAACTAAGAAACCAAGAATATGATTGGCGCGATATTCCTGAAGCGATTCAAGAGCAAGTAATCGACTATTGATGTTTTTTTAAGGTTGATGAGACAATTAAATGGATTCATTGGAATAAAACGTATTTATACAAACACTACTATAGCCAATGAACAGTCCTCGTATATATGCCTTACATGACCAGGCCATTACCATAGAACTTGGCAATGAAATTAACGAGGCAATCAACCTGGAAGTCTTATACTTAAAGCAAGATTTTGAAGCAATGCCCTTTGAAGGCTTTATTGAATGTGTTCCAGCCTATAGCAGTCTGACAATTTATTTTAATGAAAGCAGAACACAGGAAGAAGTTAGAAAAGAAATTATAAGCAGGCTTGAGAAAAAAAATTTAAGTACCAACAAATCAACGTTGATAGAAACAACCCTCGGTTCAACAATCAACATAAAGCCAATTATCATTCCAGTATGTTATGATGTTGAATATGGAACTGACCTCATTTGGCTTAGTAATCACCTAGGGTTAAGTATTGATGAAATAATTTCACTGCATACCGAATCATTTTTTCGCGTGTATATGATGGGGTTTATCCCTGGCTTTGCTTATATGGGAACCCTGCCGGAAAAACTCCATGCACCGCGAAAACAAACACCCGCTCAACAAATTCCAATTGGAAGCGTTGCCATTGCAGGAAAACAAACAGGCATATACCCTGCAGCAGTTCCGGGTGGTTGGCAAATAATTGGCAGAACACCTCATTTGATGTTTGATAAAAAAAGGAATCCTTGCTCACTTTTAAAAGCAGGAGATGCTGTTCAATTTAAATCCATTTCTAAAAAAGAATTTGAATCAGCATCATGAGCATCACCATTCTCAAGCCAGGTATTTCTTCCAGCATTCAAGACTTAGGTCGTTGGGGTCACCAACAATTTGGTATTCCCATCAGTGGTGCCATGGATGAACTTGCAGCAAGACTTGCAAACATACTCTGTGGTAATGATGAGCATGAATCAGTAATTGAAATCACGTTACACGGTACAGAAATAATGTTTAATGAAGCTGCCTGTATTTCACTCACTGGCTCCGGAAGCATAATCTATTTAAATGATATTGAAATTCAGTATAACAGACTGATCAAATTAGACGCTTCAAGTATATTGAAATTTAAACCAGCACCATCAGGATGCAGAAGTTATTTGGCAATTCAAGGTGGATTGGATGTAAAGAAAGAGATGGACAGCACTTCAACATTTGCTCCTTCTGGCATTGGAGGTATTAATGGACAGAATTTGAAAATGGGAGATATTATTTCATTAAGTAGAAAAAAATCTTTGCATAAAAAAGCAGATGAAATAAATATTACAAAAAATGGATTTGCAGTATCCACATGGATAGGAGTGGATTTAAAAGAACAGCAACATAATGGCATAATTAGAATAAATATTTGCACTGGTCCGGAGTGGGATTTATTTAATGAGCAATTCAGGAGTAAATTCCTAAATAGTGAATACTCAATTTCATTAATGGCAAACAGAATGGGTATTCAACTTGAAGGACCTAGGCTTGAATTAACAGAAAAAAAAGAGATGGTCTCAACGCCCGTAACAAAAGGGATCATACAGGTAACGAACGAAGGACTTCCCATTATCCTTATGGCAGATGCACAAACCACAGGAGGTTATCCTCGCATCGCCAGGGTTTGCAGCGCTGACTTATCACAACTTGCTCAATGCAGGCCTAGCGATAGGCTAATTTTTTTAAATATTTCAGAAAATGAATCTCTTCAGAAGATGAGAAAAATGAAAGAAATTTTAAAATCTATCGAGATTGGATTGGTAAACTAATAATCAGATTCCTTTTTTAATATTCCATATCCAATTACCAATAACCAAAAAAATCAAAATTAATGGGTATGGTTTTTTTTGAATTTCTTTTTCAATATACCCATATAAGATGTAAAGGCTTTTTGTTTGGAAAATGAAGTCCCAGGCTATCCAACATGGAATACAAATTAAAAGAGCCAAAATGGGTAAACCGAATGGGTTCAAATAAAATGCATCAAGGATTCTGCCCTCTAACAAAGAAAGTACTGATCGTGTTGAACCACAGGATGGGCAGGGAATCGATAATACTTTTTTAATCAAACAAGTAGAAGAAGATGCTAGCGTGCTATTTGTAGTTTTATTCCAATAAATCCAGCCATACCCAACTAAACTCAGCATAATCATGATGCCATAAAAATTCCGTGGCTTTTCCATTATAAATAAAGGAACTGTTGTAATTTTTTTAAGTTTTTCTCTCTCGTTGCGCCCATAATCAAAAACCAATCTACAAAAGCCCAAATACCAAGCCCCCCACAAGTCCACAACTTTCCTATTCCAAGACCGACATCCCCTATCAAGAACCTATCAACACCTAATACACCTGCTAAAATGGAAATGATGATACTAAGAGTAGGATCTTTGAATTGAATGGATTGTATCAATACCCACTTTGAATCATCCATTGCGAGTAAACGCTCCCTAATATGTATTAATTGATGAGTCTCAAAATAATTACCATAAGTAAGAATAAACATATCAACCTTCTGAGAATCCATGATCATTAATTTAATTGTTGCGACTAAAAATATATAATTTTTTAACTTTCAAAAAAGATACAAAATCCTTTATTCATGATACATTATGTATCATGGTTGACAATGTAAACTTTTTACTACAACTATACCCTTGTCAGCTTAATAGGAGACGTGCGACTGGCGTTCCACTGACAAACATAGATGCTGTCGTCTTCATCAATACACACATCATGACCATGCCTGAATACCCTACTTGCATCTTGGAAGGTCTGTTGCAAAATACCTTTCTCATAAATAGGTGCAGTTCCGCCAGGACTTGATAATACTTTGTTGGATTTATCCATGATGGTAAGAAACCCCGTATCTGAATTTTTTTTGCCTTCCTTGTCTTTCGACCAACAAACACCTGCGTAGATATTCTCGCCATGCAAAACAGGTCGGCATACAAACATGCCTGGCATATCAATTCGCTTGATGAATTTTCCATCGAGTGTAAACACCTTGAAGCAACACTCTTCTCGGGATGTACATATCAATACCGGATTATTCTTGTCGCGTGTATCAACAAGTACGCCATGTGCGCAGTATAGGTTGTGCTCTTTATCGGCATTGTTACGTCCACCGAATTTTCTGACAAAACGCCCCTTAGCATCAAAATGTAAAATATAATCTGACCCATAACCATCCGCAACATAGATATCTCCATTGGGTGCAATAGCTGTTTCCGTTGGATGATAGGCATCTTTTTCTTCATACACTCCAATGGAATGTGGCTGTGCCAATGAAAAAATGATACGCCCTTTGATATTTGTTTTCACCACATTACCAGGTTGCGACTTCGATGCACCGGCAAGATCAGTATAAAAACCATTGTCAACCAACAACAAGAAATCTTCACCATTTTCTTTGCTAATTGTCAACCCATGCCCTGCAGGAAAAGCGCTTCCCCAGGTTTCGAGTAACTTTCCGCTCTTATCAAATACCAAAATATTATTATGTGTATCATCCCCAATCATGATCAAACGACCCTGACTATCCTGTACCATTTCATGGCAATTAATTAATGGAGTGGTTGTTGAAGATATTTTAGCCCAGTCCTTGTCAACCTTATATTTGAATCCATTGTGCCCAACAAGAAGGTCATCAGGATTAGATGAATTTTTACCTATTGAAAATGCAAAAGAATTGCTTGCTATCAAGCTTGCTGAGGCAAGCGCCGTTGACTTTATAAATGTTCTTCTATTTTTCATATCCTCAATTTACATAAAACAGTCATTACTACCATTTTTCCTGATGAGAATATTATGCTGTAAAGAGGTAATATCATCTATGAAGAAAAAGGCGTTTTTCACTATCTTGTATGCTGATGAAAAAGTTTATTGACCTGAACTGCGATATGGGAGAGGGCTTCGATGCGGATGAATTGATCATGCCATATATAAGCTCCGCTAATATTGCCTGTGGAGTCCATGCAGGAGATGTACAAACAATGCATAAAACAATCAAACTAGCAATGAATCACCATGTTGCAATTGGTGCACATCCATCGTATCCTGATCGGGAGGGTTTTGGCAGAAACGAAATGAATCTCAGTACGGATGATATATTCAAAGTAGTAAAGGCACAAATTGAAACAATTAATACCATTGCTGAATATTTAGGAGCTTCACTTCATCATGTAAAACCCCATGGTGCTTTATACAATCGATCTGCCAAAGATTATGGTGCTGCAACTGCCATTGCAAAAGCTGTTGCTGCTGTAAACCCCAATTTAATTCTTTACGGTTTATCAAATTCCGAATCTGAAAAAGCTGCCTTAGATTGTAAATTAAAATTTTACGCTGAGGTTTTTGCTGATAGAACATATACAGATGAGGGTTTGTTAACGCCAAGATCAAAAATCAATGCAATGATTGAATCTTCAAAAGATTCTTTGAATCAAATTCTTCGAATCATCAATGAAGGAGTTGTACTCTCAACTTCAGGCAAATCCATTCCAATAAAAGCTGATACAATTTGTATCCATGGAGATGGCGAACATGCAGTTGAATTTGTAAAAACAATCAACGAAGGTTTGAAAAAAAGTAATATCAAGATAAGCAATGGTGAAAAAAATAGTTAGCAAAGCATCTATATATAATTCGCCTATCATCGCAGCAGCATTTTTGATGGCAACCTCTGCTATTGGTCCCGGCTTCCTTACACAAACCGCTGTTTTCACCAATTCACTGCTTGCGAGTTTTGGTTTTGTGATTTTAATTTCAATTATTCTTGATATTGGTGCTCAGTTAAATATCTGGAAAATTCTTGGTGCAAGCGGTTTGCGTGCACAAGAGTTGTCGAATCAAGTATTGCCTGGTGCAGGATATTTTCTAACAACACTTATTATAATTGGTGGACTGGCCTTCAACACTGGAAACCTTGCTGGTGCAGGGTTGGGATTGAATGCACTAATTGGCATAAGCACAAAAACAGGTGCAATCATAAGTGCTATCATTGCTATTTTTATTTTCACCAATAAACAATCCTTAAAGTGGATGGACTTGTTTGCAAAAATATTGGGGATGTTGATGATACTTCTCACGCTTTATGTTGTATTCATTTCAAGACCACCGATAGGATTGGCAATTGAAAAAACATTCTTGCCAGATAAGATTGATTTTCTGGCCATCATAACGTTGGTTGGTGGTACAGTTGGAGGATACATAAGTTTCGCAGGCGCTCATAGACTCATTGATGCAGGACTTACGGGACCATCTCATACAAGAGAAGTGAGTCAATCAGCCACATCTGCCATTCTCATTGCATCCCTGATGCGTATACTGTTATTTCTTGCAACATTGGGTGTGGTATCGAAAGGACTTTCCTTGGATAGCAGTAATCCAGCTGCTTCTGTTTTTCAATTAGCAGCAGGAAATATTGGATATATGATTTTTGGAATCATCATGTGGAGTGCGGCCATCACTTCAGTGGTAGGTTCAGCATACACATCTATTTCTTTTTTAAAGTCTTTTCATCCAACATTTGATCAATTTGAAAAACACATGTTGGTTGGATTTGTAATAATTGCATTGTCTATTTTTCTAGTTGTAGGAAAGCCTGTAAAAACCTTGGTTATTGTTGGCGCACTCAACGGATTTATTTTACCCATTGCATTAACATTGGTTTTATTTGCGTCCTCCAATAGAAAAATAGTTGGCGAGTATAAACATCCATTGTGGCTCAAGCTATTTGGGATTGCAGTTATAATAGCCACCCTGTATATGAGTGTGAAAACAATATTTCCCCAAGTTTTATAACCAATCTGGAGAATTAGCTAAATAAATACTCCACATCCTCCCTGGAAAGACTCTTTACAAATCCAGTATCATCAGATACAAGGTCTCTTGCAAGGGTTCGTTTCTTATCCTGCAGTTGCAATATTTTATCTTCAATGGTATCCTTGCATATCATTCTATATGCAAAAATATTTTTCGTTTGGCCTATACGGTGAGTCCTATCAATTGCTTGCTGTTCCACCGCAGGATTCCACCAAGGATCGACGATGTATACATAATCAGCTGCAGTAAGGTTCAAGCCCACGCCACCAGCCTTTAATGAAATAAGAAATACGCGCACTTCATCATTTTTTTGGAAACTTTGAATGGCCTTCTCTCGATCTATTGCACTAGTGCTACCATCAAAATATTCAAACTTAACATTCAACTCAACGAGTTTCTCCCTTATCAAAGCAAGCATGCCAAGAAACTGAGAAAACACAAGTGCTTTGTGGTTACCTATATTTTCTGAAATTTCCCTGGCAATTTCATCAAGCTTAACAGAAACATTTGGATACGGATCCGGCTCATTCATGATCGCAGGTGAATCACAAATTTGACGCAGCTTCATGAGTCCTTGTAAAATCGTTAACTGCGATTTTTGTATCCCTTGTTCAGAAATAACACCAAGGATCTTATTCCTATAATCGTTTCTAAATGCATCGTAAATAGATCTTTGCTCTTGCTCCATTTCGCAGAACAGGATTGTTTCTGTCTTATCAGGAAGGTCTTTCGCTACTTGTTCCTTTGTTCTTCTTAATATGAATGGGTATAATATTTTTTTCAAATGCTCTTTTTGCTCTGGCTCTCCGAACTTATCAATTGGAGTAGCAAATTCATTCCTGAAAAATTCTACACTACCTAACATGCCA
>CAMBGO010000089.1 GCA_945866165.1 Chitinophaga pinensis
ACACAAAGTATATACTTTGTGTTTTTTTATTTAGATTAGTCCTCAAACTCCTCACTAAACATACTTCCCATCAAATCCTTGAACTCAATTTTTCCAGCAAGGATTTTTTTGCTGATTAAAGAATATGCACTTAAACCATAAAGTACAAATTCCATTAGGAAAGCCTTCTTACGAGAAGATGCTTTGGGGAAATAATTCAATACTAAATCAGATAAGCCAACGATTGAATTGAGTAGCTTGATTTTATCATTGTCTTTTAAATGAAACAACATATCAATTGAATTGCCAGCATCAAACCAAGTAACGATTTGTCTGTACGGACTTTCTGCAGTAGGATCTTTAGACTTCTTCTTTTTAAAAGATTCTGGATCTGGAAAATATTGCACAAATACAGTTCTTATTGACTTTTCTAGTAAGTTCACACTTACCTGATAAGGGCCTTCCTGCTCCCCTTCATACACCAATTCAATTTTACCTGTAATCGAAGGTATTACACCCTGAAGGTCGCTCATCCAAATCTGGGTACTCTTTTCCTTATTTATGATGGCCCTTCGTTCTGCAGCACTAAATGCATTTTCCAAAGATGCTATTGTTAACCTAGCAGAAACGCCGCTTTTGTGGTCCACAAATTCACTCGCACGAGCCTCAAAAGCAATCTGTTCAATTAACCTTGCAATTAAATCACTTTCCTCTACCACATTTAACTGCTCAGCATGGATATCAGCTTCTTGAGATGTAATGCTCATAGCTGCTTCAATCGACTTAGGATAATGTGTTAAGATCTGGCTCTCAATTCTATCCTTTAAAGGCGTAACAATTGAGCCCCTATTTGTATAATCTTCCGGATTTGCTGTAAATACGAATACAATATCCAGTGGGAGGCGTAATTTAAAACCGCGAATCTGAATATCTCCTTCCTGCAAAATATTGAATAAAGCCACTTGAATACGTGCCTGCAAATCCGGAATTTCATTGATTACAAAAATGCAACGGTTGCTTCTTGGAATGATACCATAATGTATCACCCGTTCATCAGAAAAATCAAGGCGAAGATTTGCGGCTTTCACGGGATCGATATCACCAATTAAATCAGCAACACTTACATCCGGAGTTGCCAATTTTTCCCCATAACGTTCAGAACGATGCAACCAACTGATTGGAGTTGTATCACCCAGTTCAGCAACTCGCTTTCGTCCAAATCCAGAAATTGGACTGAAAGGATCATCATAAATTTCACTTCCTTCAATATAAGGAATGTATTCATCAAGAAGATCTGTCATTTGCCTTGCCATCCTTGTTTTAGCCTGCCCGCGCAATCCTAAAAACAACATATTATGTCTTGACAGAATGGCTCTCTCTGTATCAGGGATAACAGTATCCTCATAACCAATGATGCCTGGGAAACGTTCTTCGCCAGCCTTCATTTTGCTAATCAAATTTTGTCTCATCTCCTCTTTAATAGACTTCTGTATGTACCCCTGCTTCTTTAATTCACCAAACGTCTTTACCAATTTCATTTCATTGCCCATATTTCCTTTTTATTCTTTCTATTTTATTATTTCTTCTTGCACTAAAATACATTTCGCTTTTTCCCTTTTTCAAAATCATTGAAAATAAAGCTGCCTAACTTATCCAAAGAAGCATAAAAGGCTTTTCCATTATTGCTTTCTGTAAACGCCCTTACGAAACTCTGTAAATATGGATCACTTGTTATCATGAATGTTGTTATCACAATTTTAAGTTTTCTACATTGGCTAGCCAAGTTTAGGCACTTAGAGGTGATTTTTCTATCTAATCCGAATGCATTTTTATAATATTTTTTGCCAATCTTTAAGCAGGTGGGTTTACCATCAGTTATCATGAAGATTTGTTTATTTGGATTTTTTCGTCTTCTAAGAATATCCATCGCCAATTCAAGTCCTGCCACTGTATTTGTGTGATAGGGACCAACCTGCAGGTAGGGTAAATCCTTGACTTCAATGGTCCAAGCATCATTTCCAAAAACAACAATATCTAGGGTGTCTTTTGGATATTTTGTTTTGATAAGCTCACTCAATGCCATGGAAACTTTTTTTGCGGGCGTAATCCGATCTTCCCCATAGAGTATCATAGAATGGGAAATATCGATCATGAGCACAGTAGATGTCTGTGTTTTCATGTCTGTTTCCCTTATTTCAAGGTCATCCTCACGTAAGGAGAATTGCTCAATTCCTCTACTAATCTGTGAGTTTTTTATGGAACTTACAAAGTCGATCTGTTCCATTACATCCCCAAACTGAAAAGGCCTTGTTTCGGGGTTGGTTTCATCACCTTGTCCACTTTTGAAAGTAGTATGATTGCCCTTTTTTCCTTTTTTTAATCGTCCAAAAATCTCATCAAGAGATCTCTTGCGAATCCCTTGTTCAGTCTTTGGAGTGATTTTAATTTCGCCTTTCTGGTTATTTTCATCGATATACCCTTTCTGTTTTAACTCATCGATAAAGTCACCGAGCCCATATTGAGGTGTTGAAAATTGATATTCCTTATCAAGTTCAGTCATCCACCCCAAGGCCTCTGCAGCATCCCCATTGGTATGGTTAAGCAGTTGCATGAAAATATCCAGCATTTTATCGAAATCCGATTTGCTATTTTCATTTGCATCAAACGCGCTAAATAAAAAACCTTTCATATTAGATTGTAAACAAAATTATTAAGTAAGGGTTCAGTAATGCTAAAAAGAGTGGCAAAATAATTACCTACAGAATGTTAACTTCAGCTTCAAGTAAAATACCAAATTTTTTCAATATGGACTGTTGTATTTTTTTAGAGAGTTCAAGTAATTGCATTCCATTGCCATTTCCATAATTTACCAAGACCAGTGCCTGCTTTGGATAACAACCAACATCCCCTTCCCTATATCCCTTCCATCCTGCTTTGTCAATTAACCAACCAGCTGCAACCTTATACATTCCATCTAACTCATACACTACAATATCAGGATAATCATTCAATAATTGCTGGTACTCAGTCTTAGAAATAACAGGGTTTTTGAAAAAACTACCTGCATTGCCTATTTCACTCGGGTTGGGTAATTTTGACCTTCTGATTTCATTAACAGTTTCTGAAACATCTTTTATCGTTGGAGTCGTGACTCCCATAGCAATCAAAGAATTTTTGATTGACCCATAACGTATATTCGTTTGGTGATTTTTTTGAAACCTACATGTGACTGAAGTGATAACAAAACGTCCTTTTAACTTTTTCTTGAAGATACTACTGCGGTAACCAAAATCACAATCTCTATTATTGAAAACAATCCATTGTCGTTCATGCAAATCCAATAACTTCACAGCATGAAGCACATCTTTTAATTCAACTCCGTATGCACCAATATTTTGTATGGGAGCAGCACCAACCGTTCCGGGTATAAGAGAAAGGTTCTCAACACCTCCAAGATTATTCTCAATACAAAACCCAACAAAATCATCCCATAAAACTCCTGCCCCAGCAGTAACATAATGAAATTCCTCATCCTCGTGTACAATAGACATTCCTTGAATTTCATTCTTAATAACTAGTCCATCGAAATCTTGGGTGAATAGTATATTGCTACCAGAACCTATAAGCAGGAGGTTAGATTCTGGAATTGTTTGATCCTTTTCCTTTAAAATTGTAAGCAATTCAACTTCAGAACTGAATGATGCAAAATATTTCGCATTCACATCTATGCCGAAAGAATTGAACGGCATGAGAGAAATATTTTGCTGAATCATCATAATTGAAATATGTTACCAGCCTTTTTCCTCTCTAAGGTTGGTAATTTGGGCTGCATGGTGTTTTCCATGCCAAGCATATATAATGAGCATTTCCCACAATGAAATATCACGCTTTTGCTCAGGATGGTGCAACGTGCGTTTCCAATCAGCATCTTGCATAGATTTCAATAATTCATACCATCGATGATGTAATGAATTTAGCAATGTGATGGAAATATTCAGTGGCACATTCAAGACATCTGGTGTTTGTCCCCACTTGTCCTGAATGTATGGCTTGATAATTGGATTTTCTTCTGTTAGTGCAAGCTTGAAACGAATAAAAGCATTCATGTGCGAATCAGCCAGGTGATGAATGATCTGATTGGAACTCCAACCTTCATCTCGATAGGGCAAATGCAATTGCGCTTCATCCAAATTTAAGACGGCAAATTCCAACAGCTTTGGAAGGAAAAGCACATCAGCCAGTAGGCTTTCTTTTTCTGAATGAGAAAAGTCAACAACTTGAAATTTCCCAATCGGATAGCGAATATTAGTAGTCATGTTTATTGATTCGATTTTACAATATCTAACAACTCAACATCAAAAATCAATGTTGATCCACCGGGAATTGTTTCGCCAGAACCTTGTTCTCCATAGCCAAGTTGATAGGGAATATAAAACTTAAACCTCGAACCGATTGGCATCAATTGAACACCTTCAATCCATCCAGGTATCAATTTATTTAGTGGATATACCAAGGGTTCTCCCCGCTTGCGCGAACCATCGAAATAAGTACCATTTATAAGAAATCCTTCGTAATGTATTTTAACAACACTCGTATCAGCGGGTTTTGCACCTGTACCCATGGTCATTACTTCATATTGCAAACCTGATGCAGTTTGCTTCATACCGGGTCTTTTTTTGTTTTCAGCTAGAAATTTAATACCCTCATCAATAGCAGGCTGTATCTTCTTTTTTGCATTCTTTTGTAACTCTGTACGAACAATTTGATCAGCTTGTTCTGCTGTTATCAAAGTACTTCCTTTAATTACATCACTAAAACCCTGGCCCAAGGCATTTGGACTAATACTAGTTAGTCCCTGAGTTTTAAAAAAATTACCATCCAAGATACCAATTGCATAACTCAACGAATCAGCTGAATTTTTCAAAATAAATACAGGCTTTGCAGAAACTGCAGCGACTGGTTTTTTGGCAACCGTAGTTGGAGTTGACTTGGTTTGAGCAATTGAGGAAAATGAGAAAATAGATGTTGCTAAAATCAATACAAAATGCTTCATAAAATAAATTTAATAGGCAACAAAGTTAAGAATAAATTGGCAGTCAGCTTTATACAGAAAAGTCAAAACCGGAGCTATCCTATGCCCCTTCTCTCAAGGCATGCCCGGTCATTTGTATAAAAACATCTTCCAGGTTTGCCCCCTTAGATTCTTTTTTCCTTTCAAATCCAGTTTGTAACAACTGATCAATCAGTCTATCAGGTGAGTCAAGCAAAATAAGCTTTCCTGCATCCATGATTGCCACGCGATCGCAAAGAATTTCAGCTTCGTCCATATAATGGGTAGTAATGACAATAGTTGTACCCTGCAATCGTATTTCCTTAATTAATTCCCAAAGGTTTCTGCGGGCCTGTGGATCCAGGCCGGTAGTGGGTTCATCCAAAAAAATAATCTTAGGATTATTGATTAGTGTTGTTGCAATGGAAAAACGCTGTTTTTGACCACCGCTTAGTGATTTGAAAACGGATTTGGCGTTGTCTTCCAAATTGACCTTTTTTAATAACTCCATTGGGCTGACGTTACGGTTGTAAAGCCCCGCAAACAGTTCAATAAGCTCCACTAATTTCAATGCAGGATAAAATCCAGACGTTTGCAATTGAACCCCAATTATTTGTTTAATCTCATTTGGATCCTTGTCAATATCAAAGCCCCCTATCAGTACTTCTCCGCTTGTTTTAAGTCGAAGGGTTTCCATGATTTCCAGGGTAGTAGACTTCCCAGCGCCATTGGGACCTAATAATCCAAATATTTCTCCCTCTTGAACCTCAAAGCCAATTCCTCTAACAGCTTCAAAAGAACCATACTGTTTAACTAAGTTTTTTACACTAATAATCATGGAGCCAACGATTTGGTGCCAAATTAATCAATAAAATAAATAGTTGGAAGTAAAAATTAGGTAGAAGTTAGGGATATTTGCAAAGCACCGTAAATAGGGTGTTTTTAAAATTGAAATGATATGAAAGTAGGAATTCTTGGAGGGGGTCAACTTGGAAGAATGCTGCTACAAGAAGCTGCAAACTATCCAGTAACTGTTCATGTGATGGAAAAAGACCCAACTTGTCCAGCTTCCAAGCTTTGTCATCAATTCATAGTTGGAGATATCACAAACTATGACGATGTAATTAATTTCGGGAAAGACCTTGATGCAATCACCATAGAAATTGAAAATGTAAATATCGAGGCATTATTTGAATTGGAAAAGAAGGGCTGTAAGGTTTATCCAACACCAACAGCACTCAGCATCATTAAAAACAAAATTCAGCAAAAAGAATTTTATAAGAAACATTCAATTCCTTCTCCTGCATTTCATATAGTTAATGATAGAGAAGCGTTGAAAGAGCATGCTGCTTTCTTACCAGCAGTAAATAAACTAGCAATGGGTGGTTATGACGGCAAGGGTGTTCAAATTCTTAAAGAAGCAAAAGAGCTTGATTTGGGCTTTGATGCACCCTCTATTCTAGAAAAAATGATAACAATTGAAAAGGAATTAGCAATCATTGTAGCAATTGCCAATGATGGAACAACAGCAATCTATCCGCCGGTTGAAATGGTTTTTGACCAAAGATTAAATTTACTTGATTACCAGATTTGTCCAGCTAACATAGACAATAAAACACTTTGGAAAGCAGAAGCCATTGCAATAACAGTTGCCAGAAACCTAGAATCAGCAGGCATCTTCGCAGTAGAAATGTTTACAGACAAAGAAGGCAATGTATTGGTAAATGAAACAGCTCCTAGGGTTCATAATTCTGGGCATCATACAATAGAGGCACATTATAGCTCTCAATTCGATATGCTTTGGAGAATCATCATGGATTACCCTCTTGGTAATACCAATAAAATAATGTCGTCAGTAATGATTAACCTATTGGGTGAAGATGGATACAGTGGAAAGACATATTATGAAGGGTTGAATGAAGTATTGTCTATACCAAACGCCTTTGTACATTTGTATGGAAAGGAAGAATCGAAAAGTGGTAGGAAAATGGGACATGCAACTATTTTGAGTGACGATAAACAAGAACTGCTTCACCAGGCCAATAAGATAAAACACACCTTAAAAGTTAAAGGAGAAAAAAAATAAAAGATATGCCTGCAACATCAAAAACCCCAAAACCAATTGTAAGTATTATCATGGGAAGTGATAGTGACCTTCCAATAATGCATGCAGCTGCAGATCAGCTAACAGAATTTGGTATTCCTTTTGAATTGACTGTTGTATCAGCACATAGAACACCTGAACGTCTTATGAAGTTCGCCTCTACAGCTTCAGCAAGGGGCATTAAGGTAATCATTGCAGGTGCGGGTGGAGCTGCCCATCTTCCAGGAATGGTGGCATCAATTACAACTCTACCAGTTATTGGTGTTCCTATTAAATCTTCAAACTCTATTGACGGGTGGGATTCTATTCTTTCCATTTTACAGATGCCCAACGGAATACCCGTGGCTACTGTGGCTTTGAATGGTGCAAAAAACGCAGGTATCCTTGCGGCTTCAATCATTTCCACTTTTAGTAAACCAATTGAAAAGAAGTTGATTGCTTTCAAGGAAAAAATGAAAGCAGATGTAATTTCAAAAGTTAAATCAATTAAGGGTAAGGGATATAAAAATCAATTTGATTCTTAAATAGTGATAACCATCGGATAAATAAATTCATTGCGTTGAAAATCCTTTGTTAGAATTACCTTAATCGGAAATTCATTGTCGCCACAGTATAATAAAGCTATATATGATTGAAGAATTCATGTCTGGAATGGTTCCAAGCAAATTAAAGATGGCGCAAATGGCAAAATACATTGACCATTCATTGCTTCATCCTACAATGACTGATAAAGAATTGGAAGATGGTATTGCGATAGCATTCAAATACAATACAGCATCAGTTTGTATCAAACCGTATGCAGTAAAAAAAGCAGCAGCTCTTTTATTATCTTCAAATGTAGCAGTATGCACAGTAATTGGTTTCCCACATGGAAGCAATACCGAAACAATGAAAGTTTCAGAAACACTTGAGTCTTGTAAAAATGGTGCAGTGGAAATAGACATGGTCGTAAACGTTGGAAAAGTCCTTGGCGGAGATTGGGACTATATTCATACAGAAATTAACGCAATTAATACTGTTTGTAAAAACAATGGTGCTATACTAAAAGTAATTTTTGAGAATGACTTTTTAAATGCAGCCCAAAAAATAAAGCTGTGTGAAATTTGTTCAGCTATTGGCGTAGCGTTTGTAAAAACATCAACCGGATATGGATATGTAAAACAGGAAAATGGAATGTTTATGACCAAAGGAGCAACATTGGAAGACCTCAAGTTAATGAGAGAGCATTGTGCACCAGAAGTTAAAATAAAAGCAGCGGGCGGAATTAGAACATTGAGCGACATGCTAAAGGCTATTGATGCTGGAGCCACTAGAATAGGCGCTAC
>CAMBGO010000090.1 GCA_945866165.1 Chitinophaga pinensis
ATGAAAAAAAAACACCCAGAGTATCGATTTATATTAAAAAATATTATCATATTCAATGAAATAAAAAATGGACTTTTATACGGTGGCCAATCCTTCACATACGCTAAATCCATTTTGTTGGCATTATATGATTATAAATTCAAAAAATACGGAAAAATAAATATAAAATATGGCCTCTAGTTTCATGACAATACTAAATAATAGGCTTGAAATGCTATATAGAAAACTCTTCCCAAAAAAAATATCTAAAATCAAATTGTATATTGAAAGTCTAACTAATTCGAATGGCCTAGAAATTGAAGGACCGAGCTTTGCATTTACCAAAAAAGGGTTTGTTCCCATCTACAAACACCTTAAATCTCTTGATGGATGTAATTTTAGCAACAACACAGTTTGGGAAGGTAAAATACAAGGTGGAAAATCCTTCAAGTATGAAAATAAAGTTGGATATCAATATATCTTAGACGGTTCATCGCTGCACGGAATTGAAAATGAAAGCTATAGTCTTATTTTATCATCACATAACATAGAACATATTGCCAATCCAATTAAGGCACTATACGAATGGAAAAGAGTACTTAAGCCATATGGATACATGCTCTTGATTGTTCCACACAAAGACCGAACTTTTGACAATAAAAGACCACTTACAACATTTGACCATGTCATTGAGGATTATAAAAACAATACAACTGAAAGCGATAATACACACTTTAATGAAATCATTGATTTACACGATTTAGAAATGGATCAAGGAGTATCAACAATCGAAGAACTAAAAAAACGAACAATAAATAATTTTGAAAACAGGTGTGTACATCATCACACATTCAATTCCCCTTTGGTAGGCAAAATGCTTGATTATATTGGAATGAAAATTATTGATATCACAGCCTTCTCTCCTTACCACATCATAGCACTCGCACAAAAAAATGAAAATAGTAATTTGGATAATTATCTTTATATTTCTAAATCATCGCCAGCCTATAAAAATTCAATTTTCCCAAGCGATAGATAACAATAAAAACTAAAAAATGAAACTACTAGTCAGAGGAGTATTTAATAGGATCACACATTTATTTGAATCCCCTTACAGAAAAGTTGGAATTGGATTTGTTCGAGAAAAAATCTTAAAACATACAAGAAATAATAAAATTAAAACCATTTCGGTTTGTGGCTTAAGGATTCTTTATAAAGATGACCTCTCTTTTATACATTCCCTAGAGGAAATATTCTTTTCTGATATTTACAAATCCAATTATGATAAAAACAAAAGAGTAAAAATAATTGACTGTGGCACTAACATAGGCATGAGCATTTTATATTTCAAATTGAACAACCCACTCGCAGAAATTGAAGCCTTTGAACCCGATAAAAAAAATTACGAATTACTAAATTCCAACATGAGAAATTGGAATTTCAATAACATCAATATCAGTGATTCTGCAATTTGGATAAATGATGCCGAGATTGAATTCATGAATACAGGTGATCTCGGTGGAAAAATAAATGATTCAAAAACCAAAGGGGAAAATATTTCTTTGATAAAATGTACCAGACTAAAAAGAATATTGGAAGAACCTGTTGATATTTTGAAAATGGATATTGAAGGTGCTGAGTATGAAGTAATAAAGGATTGCCAAGAAAATCTCAAAAATGTATCAAACCTTTTTTTAGAATACCATGGAAAATTTTCAGACAATCATAAGCTGATTGAAATATTCCAAATTATAGAATCGGCTGGTTTTAAATTTTACATTAAAGAAGCTGCCAACCTTTATCCAACGCCATTTTTCAGAAAAGCAACAACACATCCTTATGAAGTACAACTTAACATTTTTGCATTCAGAGATTAACGAAAATATTTTTTAAAAATTGCTCCAACCCTTTTCGCTTCTCTTCTGATAACATATAAGAAATATTCTTACTATAGTATACATCAAGGTCATATGATGAAAATGAATTATCCTGCTTGATTTCATCTAAATTCAATAATCCGAGAGCGGTACTATCTGAAAACGATTTTATAAATTTTGTATCCAAATTTTTACTTGAAACCCACACCGCAAATACAAACGGTAATCCAGTCATCTCCTTCCAACCCAAGCCAAGATCATATATGTAATTTGATTTGCCCCTGTATGAAAGCGCCCTGTCGCCAATGATAAGCCCAGCAGTAGTGCTTTTGATTTCATCAATATAGTCATCATTGGTAGCATCAATAAAGCGCACAGCCCTCTTCCAATGCTTATCAAAAAGAAGCTTACAAAGCTTCACAGAGGTGCGTGATTGATAATCCAAGATCACCGTCTCTATCTCCTCCATGGGAACCTGACTGAACACTGCCACCGAAGCCACCTCACCCTCTGTACCTATACAATAATCTGAAACAATATGATACTCCCCTAACTCCGGCAAGGCACCCACAGGCACCAAGCCAATGTCTATAGCACCTGTTTTTAGCATATCAACCAATCGAGCTGGATAATCCAATATCAACTCTATTTCATCCTTTATCGGACCATGCTGCAAACCATATAACAAGGGCTTTGTATTCAGATAACTAACCGCCCCAACCTTTATTTTCCTTTCCACCCAGTTTGACTTAAATTTGCCCCAAAGTTACACCAATAAAGGGTCATAATGGAATTGAATAAACTTACCGCCATCTCCCCAATTGATGGAAGATACCGGTCTCAAACTGAAGCACTCGCACCTTACTTTTCTGAATTTGCACTTATTGCATATAGACTAAAAGTAGAAGTGGAATACTTCATTGCACTTAGTAAACAAAAATTATTCCCACTTAATGCATCAGCTGCAAACAAACTCAGAAAAATATACCTGGATTTCAATCCACAAACGGCCACCAAAATAAAAGAACTAGAAAAGATCACCAACCATGATGTTAAAGCCCTTGAATACCATATCAAAAACCAACTGGATGAAATTGGATTGGGATCTCTAAAAGAATTTGTTCACTTCGGACTAACTTCTCAAGATGTGAATAATACTGCTGTTCCATTAATGTGGAAAGAAGCATTGGAAAATGAATACATCCCTGCCATTTCAAATATGGCAATCGCATTGAAAAAACTATCCAAGTCCTGGAAAGATGTTCCTATGCTCGCAAGAACGCATGGACAACCTGCGAGTCCTACCAACCTTGGAAAAGAAATAATGGTATTTGTTGAAAGGCTCGAAAACCAACTTGTACTGCTGAATCAAGTGCCCTATTCATGCAAATTTGGAGGCGCTACCGGCAACTTCAATGCACATACTGTAGCCTACCCAAAAGTCAATTGGGTGAAATTTGCAAATGGTTTCTGCCAAAATACATTGGGACTCCAAAGACAACAATACACCACTCAAATAGAACATTACGATAACCTTGCTGCACATTTTGATGGTATAAAAAGAATCAATACAATCATGATTGATCTTTGTCGTGATATTTGGACCTATATCTCGATGGATTATTTCAAACAAAAAACAAAAAAAGGAGAAATTGGATCTTCTGCGATGCCTCATAAGGTTAATCCCATCGATTTTGAAAATGCTGAAGGCAATCTAGGAATTGCAAATGCCTTGCTTGAACACCTATCAGCAAAATTACCCTTATCCAGACTTCAGCGAGATCTTACAGATTCAACAGTGATAAGAAATATCGGCATGCCAATGGCACATACAATCATTTCCTTGAATTCAATTAATAAGGGATTGGACAAACTTGTTTTAAACCAGGATGCCATCAATGCTGACCTTGATAAAAACTGGGCAGTGGTTGCTGAAGCTATTCAAACCATCCTCCGAAGAGAACGCTACCCGAATCCTTATGAGGCCTTAAAAGAACTTACACGGGGCAAGACGAGTATCACAAAAGAAACGTTACACCACTTCATCAGCACACTAAAAGTATCCTCTTCCGTTAAGAAGGAACTCAAAAGCATTACACCGTTTAATTATACGGGGGTGGGGATATAAGACAAAAGATGTATGACACAAGATGTAAGATCTGATGTTAAACTCTAGTAAAGAAACTTTAACTCTCATATCTTATGTCTTACATCTTTTGTCTTACGTCTTACTTATGAATTTCCGAACTAAAATGAAACTTTATATCAGGATTATTCGCAATCTCTGTATTGAGGAACCATTCGCTTTGGGCTAGATAAACAACATGACCATCCTTGTCAACAACAGTATTTCCTGTTTTGAAACGGGTGAATTCATCCAACTTAGCCTTGTTCTCAGCAGTTAACCAACAAGCCTTATAAAAAGGAAGCGAATTGAATTGGACTGATGCACCATACTCTTTCAATAACCTATACTGAATAACTTCAAACTGAAGATCGCCCACACAACCAATGATCTTTCTATTTCCATTATGTTGCGTAAACAATTGAGCAACACCTTCATCTGTAAGTTGATTCAATCCTTTTTCGAGTTGTTTTGTTTTCATCGGATCCTTGTTCACAACATCCTTAAAGATCTCTGGTGAGAAACTTGGTATGCCTGTAAAATAGAAATCTCCTCCCTCCGTAAGCGTATCTCCTATCTTAAAATTACCTGTATCGAAAAGCCCAACTACATCTCCAGCATAGGCCTCATCAATTACATCTTTATCCCTCGCCAAAAAGCTATACGGGTTACTGAAGCGCACATCTTTATCCAATCGAACGTGGTGGTAAAATTTATTTCGTTCAAACCTACCAGAACAAACCCTAAGAAATGCAATCCTATCTCTATGCTTGGGATCGAGGTTTGCATGAATCTTAAAAATAAATCCACTGAATTTATCGTCCAATGCCTCAACCCTACTTTCTGTAGTATCCCTACCTTGCGGATTTGGAGAAATACGGATGAATGTATCCAACAACTCTTTTACACCAAAATTATTAATTGCACTTCCGAAGAATACAGGCGCTTTTTGTCCTCTCAAATACGCTGGATTTTCAAAGTGCCCATAAACACCATCAATCAGTGAAGCATCTTCTCTCAGTTGTGCTGCATCTTTTCCACCTACCAATCTATCGAGCGCCGGATCTGAAAGATCGTCGATTTCAACACTATCGGAGTCTGTACACTTTTGATTGGGATAAAACAACAGCAGGCTTTTATCATATAAATTATAAACCCCTTTAAAGTCCTTACCAGAGTTGATAGGCCAACTCAGCGGATGTAGCGAGATCTTGAGTTCATTTTCAATTTCATCAATCAAATCAAATGGATTTTTACCATCGCGGTCCATCTTATTGATGAAAACAATCACAGGAGTGTCGCGCATCCGGCAAACCTCCATGAGCCTTCTTGTTTGTTCCTCAACCCCTTTTACACCATCAACAACCAATACAACGCTGTCAACAGCTGTGAGGGTTCGGTAGGTGTCTTCTGCAAAATCCTTGTGACCAGGAGTATCCAATAAATTAATCAGGGTGCCCTTGTACTCAAAGCTCATCACAGAGGTAGCAACACTGATACCGCGCTGACGTTCAATTTCCATGAAGTCACTGGTGGCATGCTTCTTTATTTTATTGCTTTTAACTGCCCCAGCCGTTTGGATTGCACCCCCAAAAAGAAGGAACTTCTCTGTAAGTGTTGTCTTTCCCGCATCAGGATGCGAGATGATGGCAAAAGTCTTGCGCTTCTTTATTTCGTTTTCAAACTTCATGATAATACCTAAAGGTGCGCAAAGGTACTAAAGATGAAAGATGTTCTGCAATTCAAGGAACTTGATATTTAGTTTGACTGGCTAAAACCTCTCACTTTATATGATTTGATGGCTTTCCGCTGGTCATTGTGACTGCCCCTTCAACATTTTTTAGGAAATGAACAAGCTTGAATCCGCTAACTTTGTAGCATGAGGAAAACCATTGAAATTCTTTGGACTACTTTCAAGCTGGCACTACAGGAGCTGGGAAAGAACAAGATGAGGACTTTTTTATCTCTTTTTGGAGTTACAATTGGAATTTTTTGCATCATCGGGGTACTGTCTACTGTTAGCAGCCTCGAAAAAAATATTCAGGATGGTATTAAATCCCTTGGTAACAATACCATCTACATTGACAAATGGGATTATCAAGGTGGGGCAGATTATCCGTGGTGGAAATTTGTAAATAGACCAAGCCCTAAACTCAATGAAATCGAATTGATTAAAAACAAGATCAGTGCTAACATAAACATTGTTTTCAATTTTACTACTCAATCCTTCATCCAATATGACAACGACAAATTAGATGGGATTAATTACCATGGCGTCACAGATGAATTTGATAAAATACAGCCTATAGAAATCCAATATGGTCGCTACCTAAATCAAATGGAATTTGATTATGGCACAAATAGCATCGTCATTGGATATGATAATGCAGAAAAATTGTTTGGAAGCGCAGAGAAAGCTGTCGGAAAAATTGTTGACTTGAGAAATAAAAAAGCCGTGATTGTAGGCGTGATTAAAAAACAAGGTAAAAGTTTTATTGAAGGCTGGCAATTTGATCAAAGCATTTTACTATCCTATGGATTCATGAAACAAATGCTCTTTAATGAACGTTGGAATAATCCTAAGATCATTGTAAAGGGTCCGGAAAACATGAGCTCTGAAGCATTAAAGGATGAATTAAAAGGGGCTATGAGGTCCATAAGAAGACTTGGTCCCGTTGAAGACGATGATTTCTCATTGAATGCCATCAGCGATTTCAGCAAATCGGCAAGTTCCTTATTTGCAAATGTAAATCTAGGTGGATGGATGATTGGATTGCTCAGTCTCATCGTTGGCGCATTTGGTATTGCAAATATCATGTTCGTAACGGTTAGGGAAAGAACTCCGATCATTGGATTAAAAAAAGCCATTGGTGCAAAAAAAAGAACCATCCTCATGGAATTCCTTTTAGAAAGTGCCATGATCTGTGTTATAGGTGGAATAATTGGAATAATACTTGTAGTGGTAATGGCAAAATTATTATCCACGGTATTCGACTTTCCCGTCTTTGTTTCTGGTAATATATTAACGTTAGCCATTTCTATTTGTGTTAGTATTGGAATATTAGCAGGCATTATACCTGCAATGATTGCTGCAAGGATGGATCCAGTAGTTGCAATTAGATCATAATATAAACCAACTAACAGACAGTCCATCAATACGCTAATTTTTTCTTGGCGTCAACCCTTAACTTCGTTCAATGGATGGCAACATTTATATACTAGGCATTGAGTCGTCATGTGATGAAACTGCTGCATCCATTTGTAAGGATGGAGAAATTCTTTCAAACGTTATTGCATCTCAATCCATTCACGCTGAATATGGTGGCGTTGTTCCAGAATTGGCCAGCAGGGCCCATATGCAAAACATCGTTCCGGTGGTTGATAAAGCCATCAAAGAAGCGGGTATAGAGCTATCATCACTTAATGGTATTGCCTTTACACAATCGCCAGGACTTATCGGCGCATTGTTAGTGGGAGCTGGATTTGCTAAGTCTCTTGCAATGTCTTTAAAAATACCCCTTCTCGCCGTTCATCATATGCAAGCACATGTGCTTTCAAATTTAATTGAAGATCCAATACCAAGCTTTCCTTTTCTCTGTTTAACAATCAGTGGAGGCCATACCCAAATTGTGCTTTGCAAGAGTCCGCTTTCAATGGAAATTCTTGGAGAAACCATTGATGATGCAGCTGGTGAGGCGTTCGACAAAACAGCAAAAATGCTTGGACTACCCTATCCGGGAGGACCCCTCGTAGATGAATATGCACAGCATGGCGATCCAAGTCGCTTCCATTACCCTGAACCTCAAATTGATGACCTTAACTTTAGTTTCAGTGGCGTCAAAACATCGGTACTTTATTTTCTTCAAAAACAGAAAAAAGAGGACCCTGACTTTGTTGGAAAAAATATGCATGACATTTGCGCCTCCATTCAATACACTATCATCAATATATTATTGAACAAGTTAAAAAAGGCAAGTGTTAAAACTGGCGTAAAAAATATTTGCATAGCAGGCGGCGTTGCAGCAAACAAAGGACTTAGAAATGCATTGCAAGATCATGCAAAAAAATACCACTGGAATATACATATACCCTCTCTGCAATACTGTACCGACAATGCCGCCATGATTTCAATAACAGGATATTATAAACTTATCGAGGGCATTGAAAGCCCTTTAAATATTTCAGCAAGTGCCCGTGCTACTTGGCATTAAAACCTCAACATGGGAAATGTTTTTTTCCAATTCAAGCAATTCAAGGTAGTACAATCGCGTTGTGCCATGAAAGTAACCACCGACTCATGTTTGTTTGGAGCGTGGGCGGCAAGTATATCAGACCATGCAGAAACAATACTCGATATTGGTGCAGGTACAGGCCTACTGGGAATGATGCTTGCTCAAGAGCATGATACAAAAATTGAAGCCATAGAAATTGAATCAGGCTGTTTTGAACAGCTTAAAGAAAATAT
>CAMBGO010000091.1 GCA_945866165.1 Chitinophaga pinensis
GTTTTCAAGGGAATACTACATGGCTGAATTCCGTCTTGAACAAAGTTATTTAAATACGCTTCCCTCCATTCAATATCAACATAATCACTTAATTCAAGTACATGAGATTGAATGAATTTTTTAGTATCATGTTTCCATACGATATGCAATACTACATTTATATAATTTTTATCTAAATGATGTCGATGTAATACCCAATCAGAGGTATTCACATGCAATTCTATACTTCCTGCCCATTCAGTATTATCAATTAAAATACGAGAATGTAAAAAATCAGGTCCTTGATTGGAATTAAGTATTCCCAGAAATTTAATCGTAATTTTTTTTCCGCAAATTGTTCTCAAATTAAATTCATCAAAGAATTTTTTCTCTAAAATAAATTGCATCATTTTTTCAATAATACCCATGATGCAATTTGCAAATACATGTGATCGGGATAATGTTGATTACACTTTAATTACAGCAGAAAAAAGCAACAAATCAGAAGAAATTCTCGTTTAATGTTTTTATAACCTTGCTTACAGGCAGACCCATTACATTGTAAAAATCTCCTTCAATTTTTTCTATGCCAACAACACCAATCCATTCTTGAATTGCATATGCTCCAGCTTTGTCATAAGGCTTGTAAAGGTCGACATAGTGAACAATCTCGTCATTTGTTATACTATGAAAATGAACAGTTGTTGTCTCCGTGAAACTAATTTCATTGTGAATAGACCTGATATGAACAGCTGTTATAACAGCATGTTTTTGTGAACTTAATTTTTTGAGTATTGAAATGGCATCATCTCGGTCAACAGGTTTACCGATAATTTCATCATTCAATACCACAATGGTATCAGCTGAGATAATAATGGATTCTTGTAGTTCACTTGGTAACAAAGCCTCGAAAACTGCTTTATTTTTATTGCTTGCAATAAATCTTGCAACTTCATTTGGTGTTAACCTATCTGGATAAGATTCATCAACATCTGAAACACGAACAACAAAATTAAGCTCCGCCCATTCCATCAACATTTTTCTTCGGGGCGATCCAGATGCAAGAATTAAATTTTTCATTAAATATGATAAAAATAAACAATCATTGATAAGATACCCAATAACATAAAGAGTTTAATTCTAGAACTCAATTGTTTGAAATCTTTTGGCTGACTCGATCTAAACAACTTTAAAATAATATCAACCAAAGGGATAATGAGAAACAAAAATACATATCCCGAAAGTATTAAATAGCTTTTAAGTAAGGCATATCCCATCATAAAAAACAACATTCCAGCAAGAACAACCATCCATACTGACACAAAAATCTTTGAAGCCGGAGTGCCCCATACAATAGGCATTGTTTGACAAAAATATTTTCTATCCCCTTCAATGTCTTCCATGTCTTTTACAATTTCCCTTACCAATGAAACAATAAAGGCAAAACCCGCATATACAACAGCAAGTTGATATATTTTAAGCATTGATTGATTAGACCTTAATAAGATCCCATTAAAATCAATTTGCATTTCGCACACATATAAAACCATTACAACCCACGCACTGAGAAAAGAAATGATGATATTGCCAATCAATAATTTGCGTTTGAAAATGGTTGAATAAAACCACAACATGATTACTGAAAACAGATTCAGAACAAAAAGCAATCCATTATTAAGTGATTTTGCAACCAAGGCAGTAAGTGAAAGTCCAATTAATGAAAAAAGAAAATGAAAAAACATAGCCCATCTCCTACTGATGACATTATCAACAACTATCCTTTGAGGTTTATTAACCCGATCGATATTAATATCAAAATAATCGTTTATTATATACCCTGCTGCAGCAATTAGTAAAGAAGCTGCTACAAGTAAAAAAAAGTTATAACTATTTAATCGAGGTTCAGAAAAAGATAAAATAGAATGTTGTGGAACAATAATACAATAGTAAAAAAGAAATTGTGTAAGAAAAATGAAAAAAAGATTCAACACTCGAATCAACCTGAAAAAACCAATTATAGAACTTATTGTTTTCATGAAGCAATAACTAAAACGATTTTATATTATTGTCTGTATTCCACTTACCTTGAACGCGCATTACCTTTTCAATTATTTCACGAACACAACCATCACCACCATTTTTAGATGCTATAAAATCTGCAGCATCTTTGACTTCATTTGCAGCATCAGCAGGGCATGATTTTACTCCAGCAATTCGAAAGGCGTCTAAATCAGGAATATCATCACCCATGTAAAGTAGATTGTCGTTTTTTAACGAAAGCTTTTGCAATAAGAAAAGCAAGTGTTCTGATTTATTATTTGCACCTTGAATAAAAATATCTACCCCTAGTTTTTTTAACCTCTGTGCAGCTTGGTCAGAAAATGAACCAGAAACAACCGCAATTTCAATCCCCGATTTTATGGCAAGCTGAATTGCATATCCATCTTTGATGTCCATTTGGCGTAACCATTCACCATCACTATTCAAAAGTATTTTACCATTTGTCAAAACCCCATCCAAATCAAAAACCATGAGATTGATATTCAAAAATCGTTCCAATAAATTCATATTGCTATTTTACAGAGACTTATTTGTATCAAATATAAATATTTAATGCCCTATTGAATGCTTCGCGCGTATATTTGCGCGCAAGTTTTTCAAACACATGAAAAAAACTATTCAATTGCAATTAATGTTAGTGAGATCAGTCTTGAAGGCAACATCCCTGATTTCAGCCAAATGGTGCGCTTCAATTGCCTTTAGGATCTTCACAACCCCAATCCAGAAAGGGAGTTCTTATCAGCCGCCAATTTTTGAAAAAGCTGAAAAAATTAACCTGCCAGTGAATGGAATTAACATCACAGGATATAGGTGGAATTCTAATTCAAATAAAAAGATTCTTATTGCTCATGGTTTTGAATCCAGGTCTTTCAATTTTTACCGATACATAGAGATGCTGGTTAAAAAAGGATTCGGCGTTTATGCAATGGATGCCAAGGCCCATGGACTTAGTGAGGGCAAAACCATCATCCTTCCTGAGTATACCGCAATGTTCAGAGAATTAGAGAAAAAATTTGGCGTTTTTGATGGTTATATATGTCACTCATTTGGTGGAATAGCAGTCTGCTTATATGAAGAAGAATTTAACCACCCCTCAAGCAAATTAGTTTTGATTGCCCCTGCAACCGAAACCGGTACTGCCATAAAAATGTTCTGTAAATTTTTCAACTTACCAGATAAGATTGTTATTGCAATGGAAGATTTTATAAAACTTAAATCTGGGAAAAAAATTGGTCATTATTCAATAAAAAGAATTGTAAAAAAGATTAGCAATCCAATTCTCTGGATCCACGACAATGATGATGATATAACCCCTTTAAAGGATGTAGAAGAAATAATTATAGAAAAACCCTCAAATATCATTTTTCATATAACAAAAGGATTGGGTCATAGAAAGATATACAAAGAGCCTGAAATAGTGGAAAAGGTGGTTGAATTTCTTGAATTTTGAGTTGTTATTTGTGAAAACAATCAAAAAATCAGGCTTTTTTTCACTGAAAAAGAATTTAATAGCGTTTTTAATTCTAGTTATAAAGCTTCCTTTTGTAGAAGAAAAATGTAAAATAAATCGCTTTATCTTATTATTGCATTGATTTAACCAATTAAAAGTGATTGATTTATCACATTTAAAAGAAGAGAAAAAGTAACGATGGCAAAGAATTTATTGATTGTTGAGTCACCTGCTAAAGCTAAAACGATTGAAAAGATCCTCGGGTCTGATTTCGATGTTAAAAGCTGCTATGGGCATATACGTGACCTAGAAAAGGATGCAATGGGCATTGACGTAAAGAAGGGATTTAAACCTAGATACATCGTTTCAGAAGAGAAGGAAAAAGTGGTTAAAGAACTTAAGCAAATTGCTAAAAAATCTGGCGAAGTATGGTTGGCAACGGATGAGGACCGAGAAGGTGAAGCTATCAGTTGGCATCTTTGTGAAGTATTGGGATTGGACCCTTCCACTACAAAACGAATTGTTTTTCATGAAATAACCAAACCTGCTATTAAATCGGCTGTTGAAAAACCAAGAACTGTTGACATGAACCTGGTAAATGCACAACAAGCCAGAAGAATTCTTGACCGCATAGTTGGCTTTGAGTTATCTCCAATTTTATGGAGGAAAATGAGCATGCGAGGCAACTTGAGTGCCGGAAGAGTTCAAAGTGTGGCAGTAAGGATAATTGTAGAAAGAGAAAGAGCCATCAATGCATTTAATTCAATCAGCTCCTTCAAAATTGAAGCTTTTTTTGAAGCAAAAGACATCAATGGAAAACCAATCATTTTCAAAGCAGAAGGCAGTAAAAAGAATACGGTAGAAGAAGCTGAAAAGTTTCTTGAATCATGTAAAAGTGCAACATTCAAGGTTGAAGATGTACAAAAAAAACCTGCAAAAAAAAGCCCAGCTGCCCCCTTCACTACTTCTACGCTTCAACAGGAGGCAAGCAGAAAACTTGGCTATGGAGTAAGTAGAACAATGATTTTGGCTCAAAAACTATATGAAGCAGGACATATTTCTTACATGAGAACAGACTCAGTAAACTTGAGTGATACTGCTTTAGGAGATATATCAAAACAAATCACTGATAACTACGGCAAAAAATACCTACAAAACAGAAAATTCAAAAACAAGAATGAATCTGCCCAAGAAGCTCATGAGGCAATCAGGCCAACCTACATGGAAAAACAAGGTGTAGATATTGTTGATGCCCAAAGGTTATATGACTTAATCTGGAAAAGAACAATGGCATCGCAAATGGCGGATGCTGAACTAGAAAAAACTACTGCCGACATAAGTATCTCAACAAATAAAGAAAAGCTTACTGCACAAGGTGAAGTAATGAAGTTCGATGGTTTCCTCAAAGTATATAATGAAGGAAAAGATGAAGAAGATGAAACAGATGAAACTGCTAATGAAAGTATGTTGCCTCCATTGGCTGTAGGACAAAATTTGGTTCTAAGCGAAATGATAACTACTGAAAGGTTCTCCAGACCACAACCACGTTATACTGAAGCATCTCTTGTAAAAAAACTTGAAGAATTGGGAATAGGTCGTCCATCAACTTATGCTCCAACAATATCAACGGTTTTAAAACGTGGATACGTTGAAAAAAGAGACAAGGAAGGAGTAAAAAGAGACTATAAAGTCATTAAGCTAAAGAATGACAAAATTGTTAAATCATCTGAACAAGAAAATACAGGTGCAGAAAAATCTAAATTATTCCCTACTGATCTTGGGTCAGTTGTCAATGACTTTCTGATTCAACACTTTGATAACGTAATGGACTTCGGATTTACGGCAAAAATAGAATCTGAATTCGATGATATTGCTGAAGGAAGAGTGGATTGGAGCAAGATGCTCAAAAACTTCTATGAACCATTTAAGAAAGAAGTTGATGAAACAATGGAAACAGCAGAAAGGATAAGTGGAGAACGTGAGTTGGGATTTGATCCTATTTCTGGGAAAAAAGTAATTACCCGAATGGGAAAATATGGGCCAATGGTTCAATTGGGCGATACAGCTGATACAGAAGATAAAGCAAAGTTTGCGAAACTGAAAACCGACCAAAGCATTGAAACAATCACATTTGAAGAAGCAATGGAGCTTTTCAAACTTCCAAGAATTTTGGGAGAATTTGAAGGGGAATCGGTACAAGTAAGTATTGGAAGATTTGGGCCTTACATTGCACATAATAAAATGTTTTATTCTTTACCAAAAGAGAATGATCCATATCAAGTAAAATTAGAGGAAGCTATTCCAATCATTGAGGAAAAGAGAACTGCTAAGAATGAGAGAACAATCAAGGTATTTGAAAAAGAAAAAATTCAATTACTAAAAGGTCCTTATGGTCCTTATATTAAAAAAGGACTTCGAAACTTCCCCATTCCAAAGGAAAAACAAGAAAATGTTCAAACCCTGGAGATAGATGAGGTGCAACAAATGATAGAATTTGCAATTGCCAACCCATCAAAACGAAAAGGAAGAGCAAAAAAATCATAATTAGATTTTCACCTACTGAGTATATGTTGAATAATTCTGGAGAAATAAAAGCACTAATTGAGCTAATTGATGATCCGGATGAAAATGTATTCAAATCAATAACTGAAAGATTTATTGGTCTTGGTAAGGAAGTAGTTCCTATTGTGAAAGAGCAGCTGGATTTTACAGTTGAAGCAGACACTATATTTAAAATAAACCACATAATCCACAAAGTAAACTTCAAATTTCTCGAAGATGAACTACTGAAATGGAATGCAGCTTCACAAAAAAGTCTTTGGGATGCAACACTCATCATTTCAACATTTATTGACACCGATGCAGATAAAAAAGAAATCCAATTCGAAATAGAGAAAGTAAAAAGAAGTATTTGGCTTGAATTGAACGACTACCTTACTTCCTTGGAAGAAATAAATGTAGTAAACAAGGTTCTCTTTTCATATTATAAATTTTCTGCATTTGAAGAACACCTTACAAATGAAATTGATTTTGGTATAAACAAGCTACTTACTAACAAAATAAGTAGTCCATTTTCAATCTCAATTTTTTATCTCTTACTTGGTGAAATGCTGAAACTGCCTATAAAAGCACTTCAAATTCCTAATCAACACCTGTTGGCATATTGCTCATTTAATGGTGTCGATGCTGAAGTACCAAATGAAGAAATATTGTTTTTTATTGATCCTACTTCGGGTCAGATCTACACTAGTTTAGATGTTGAAAATTACCTAAAAAAAATAAATCACCATGTTGGTGTTTCGGGCATAAACCCCTTATCCACAAAGGATTTTGTTATTAGCTGGCTTATGGAATTGTCATCTTTTTTCAAAAAAAATAAACAAGCTGATAAAGCATTTGATTTTCTACAACTAACAATGAAACTAGAATAAAAGATGGAAATAAACTGGAATGACTTTGAAAAAATAGATATCCGCTGTGGCACGATTTGCTCAGCAATACCGTTTGAAAAAGCAAAGAAACCAGCCTATCAACTTGAGATTGACTTCGGTCCATTGGGGAAGAAAAAGTCATCAGCGCAAATCACCACCCACTACAATACGAATGAGTTAATTGGAAAACAGGTTGTTGCTGTAGTTAACTTTCCAGTTAAGCAAATAGCTAATTTTTTCAGTGAATGCCTTGTGTTGGGAGTCTACGACACAGACAACCAGGTTGTATTGCTTGAACCCAATAAGCATGTTGAAAATGGATCAAAAATTGGATGATACCATATTCATAAAATATGTTGATTCGCCGCTAGGCATAATAACAATCACTACCAATGAAACGCATCTTTTATCACTTAATTTTAATGAGGTGAATGAAGAGCAGTTCCGATATGCAACGCTACCTACAATCATGAGCAATACCCTTGATCAGCTAACAAGATATTTCAATAAAACCCTAACTACTTTCAATTTACCGTTACAGCCAACCGGAACTAATTTTCAAAAAAATATTTGGCAAACATTGCAAACCATTCAATTCGGCAGCGTTTTATCTTATCAAAAGCTAGCTGAACAAATTGAAAGCATCTCCAAAACGAGACCAGTTGCCTCAGCGATTGCAAAAAACCCTATTTTAATCATCATCCCCTGTCATAGGGTTATAGGCTCTAATGGTAAATTAACTGGTTATTCAGGGGGAATTGAGAGAAAAAGACACCTATTACTTCATGAAGAACTAATTAATTATGATAAAACACTTCTTTTTTAGCCTTTCAATGCAAGTTATGTTTACATAAAAACGTCTAAAAGTTGATTTTATTAAAGCATAAAAGGGATAGTCGTGGTTTTATAGGATTATATTTAAGATTTAAAACTTTATCTATCATTTTATTGAAATTTTTTTAGGATTTTTTACTTTCGTAGATTATGAAAAATATTTTATTCACTTCCATTCTGATCCTGATTTTTGCATCTTGCAAAGAAGAGAAAACCCAAAAGCAAACTGGAAAACAGAATAACACTGGACCATTAAAAGTTGAAGCAATTGTTATTGGTTCTACTTCAATTTCAAATAAAATTGAAGTAGCAGGAAATATCCTTCCATTTGAACTAACAGAAATCAGATCTGAAATATCCGGCAGGGTTGTTCAAATCAACTTCAAAGAAGGTTCTAATGCAAACAAAAATGAACTTCTCATCAAATTGTTTGATGGTGATCTGCAAGCTCAACTTAAAAAACTCCTCGTTCAACTTCAGATAGCAGAGAAAACAGAAGAAAGACAAAGGGAGTTGCTTAAAATATACGGAATTAGCCAGCAGGACTATGACCTGAGCCTTTTGCAAGTAAATAACATTAAAGCGGATATTGAGTTAATTCGAGTAAATATTACAAAGACAGAAATCAGGGCGCCCTATTCAGGAAGAATCGGACTAAGAAATATCAGCTTGGGAG
>CAMBGO010000092.1 GCA_945866165.1 Chitinophaga pinensis
CCAATAATTGGATTAATGGTTCCAACATTATTAATTTTTGGAAATAAAACTTTTGGAATTTCATCTTCACTAAGACATATCTGTGCAGCCTGCATGCCAGCCAAGATTCCTTTTTTTCAATATGATTGGAAAAAAGAAATGTGGAATTTATTTTTTGTGTTTGGTGTTTTCCTCGGAGGAATCATAACTGCACTTTACTTCAAAAACGATGCAGATATTGTTGTTAGTCCAGCCCTTATTAGTGAGTTATCTGAATATGGAATTTCAGATTTTAGTGGGTTGGTTCCAGCTGATTTATTCAATTGGGCTTCACTCGGAACACCAAGGGGTTTTTTATTGATGGTTTTGGGAGGATTCATGGTTGGTTTCGGAACCCGTTATGCAGGTGGTTGTACATCAGGACATGCGATTATGGGACTATCTAATCTACAGCTCCCTTCATTGATAGCAACAATTTCTTTTATGGCTGGTGGTTTTATAATGGCCAATCTTATTCTTCCATTCATTTTATCCCTTTAAATAATTTTATGCAAAATAATTCTACACCAGTCAATACAGATTTTGAAGTGAGGTCACTTGATGCAATGTGTGTAAATGATGAAACAATTGAAACTCCAACATGGCACAATCTTAAATACTTATTATTTGGATTGATATTTGGTATAGTACTCATTAAAGCCGAAGTGGTATCATGGTTTCGCATTCAAGAGATGTTTAGGCTTCAGAGTTTTCACATGTTTGGAGTGATTGGATCAGCAGTAGTTGTGGGTGCTATTTCGGTTTTCATCATCAAAAAGTTCAAGATAAAATCCATACAAGGAGAAGAAATTATTCTACCTGAAAAGATGTTTAACAAAGGCCAGATATATGGTGGATTGTTGTTTGGTTTTGGATGGGCGATGACGGGTGCTTGTCCTGGTCCTCTTTTTGCACAACTTGGCTATGGCGCAGCAGCTATATCTGTCACCATTCTCATGGCAATCGTTGGAACATGGGGTTATGGTAAACTAAGAGAAAAGCTACCACATTAATCCTTAGCGAAACTCATATCCAACACCCATTAATTGTGTCAGTAGGGTGTTTGGTGCATCAGTGGCTATACAACGCCCTTCTAAGGTTGGGGCAATTGGAGAATTTGTTTTAAGGTATTCTTCAATTACACTATGTAATGTAAAACCCAATCTTGTTGGAGCTTTCACATTGTCTACTCGACAAATTGTTGTATCAGGGTCTCCATCGCGTTCACATGCAACAAAAGTGTATTCCTTTTGCATATCAATTGGAGCATCACCAATCATTATTGAGTTTACCCTTTTTCCGTTTTCGTTTCCGATCGTAAAGTTTACTTTCATTCCTTTGAAACGAACTACCCAACCACCAAATCGTTTTGCCGGATCTTTTGCAAAGGCATTTTGTAATTCCTTTTCCATCCAATCCCACAGCTGTTTTCCTGTGATGGTTCCGCGTTTTGCCTCACTATTAACTGGTAACATATTCCATAGAAAATCCATTGTGATATTGGCTTCACCAGTGTTGGTATCAGGTATGAGTGGCGGACAAAATCTAAATCCATTGCTGAGTGCTATATCTGGTTTGAATTTCCACATGATTGCATCTGTAATAAAATTATCCATGGGTGTTTCGATAACATAATATCGCATCAAAGGAGTTTTCGTTTTTCCTATCACGCGGTCAAGTTCTTTTTTAAAGGGAGCCCTTGCTGTATCAACCAGCCTTTTCATTTCTTCATCTTCTTTATAAATGGATGGGTCTACATCCAATAACTGATATACATGGTCTTTCAAAACACCATTTTCAACAACGATATCCATTCTCGAAATGAATGATCCAAAAGCTCCCGGCTCAGTTACTTTTGTATGTTTTGCTTCAATCGGTGTTCTTACCCTTTCATGTGTATCAGCTCCAAGAATATAATCGACTCCTTTTACTTCAGAAAGATTTGCTAAGCCTACTTGCTGCGCCAATCCCAAATGTGTTAACAGAAAAACCATTTCACATTTTTCATATTCCTTTAGGATCTTAATGTATTTAGCAACATTTAATTCTGGTTGTGCAAAACGTATTCCTTCACTGTATGCCGGTGATTGTCTCTTTGGAGTTAGTGGATCATTGTATCCAATAAAACCAATTTTTATGCCAGCAATGTGTTTGATGAAATATGGAGGGAAAATCAAATCACCATTTAAATCATCTTTTGTATTGTGATACATGTTTGCACAAACCTTTACACCATCATAGGCAAACATATCTTTCATCATCATTTCTTTTCCATACACCACCTCCCAGTTTCCTGGTAGCATGATATCATATCCAATATTGTTCATCAATGGAACAATTGCTTGTCCTTGAGTCATGGAAGCCACACCACTTCCTTGAAAACAATCTCCACCGTCGATAACAAGCGTATTTGACCTATTTTGATTTCGAAGCGTGTTGATCATTGATTTCAGTGTAGCGAAACCACCGCGTTTTTTGAAAACTGATTTACCATTTTCCATGAAGAACTCATCATGGGTCAATAACTGAGAATGAATATCAGCAGTATGAAGCAACGTAATTTTTGTGGCTTTTCCATTCTGCACAGCTTTATTATTAGCCATTGCATTTTCTTTGTAAGCCGATTCTTCATTTTCCAACGCTGATGCAGCAGTTGGTAAACCTATCATACCACCACCAATACCAAGTCCCATTCCCAAGCGACTTGATCTTTTCAAAAATTCTCTTCTGCTATTTTCCGAAATGGTTACGTGCAAATCTTTTTCGGCCTTGCTAATGGATATAGCATCGCAACTGGAGCAAGAGCAACCTGATTGGTGGTTAGACATAAATGTATGGGTTTACCTATTTCAGTTTTTAGAAATAGGGCGTTCATTAAATTTTTTTAATCTTAATGTCTTGTTTTTTCTTCCTGGCTTCAATAATGGGCTTGAAAGGACCAAATTTATGCTGTGTTTCGTTAAATCCATCGGTATAAGGACCGAATGGATGATCAATTGGTTTTTTGGAAACATTTGGCCAATCACTGCTTAAGTCTTTTGTAGGACGGGGTCTTGAATTAACGAAGGCAGCCACATCCCAACATTCTTCATCAGTGAGAGCGGGTGATTCATGGGACGATAAATTTAATGGCATATTATCACGTACATATCCTGCTAAGCGTGAAAGCCTAAAAAGTCCTGCACCATAATTATAACTATTTGCTCCCCATAAAGGAGGATATGTATAGCTTTTTTTATCAGCAGCCAATACTCCTTCGCCATTGGCACCATGACAACTTTGGCATTTTGCAGTATAAACAAGCAACCCTTTTTCAGGACTTGCTGCTCTATCAATATAAGTTGGTGGAGCAATGCCTGTTCCTTTTGGTGTGCTGTCTTTTGGAACTTCATACCCCACCCATTTGATATAGGCTATCATGGCTTTCATTTCACGGTTGTTACTGTCGAGAGCAGATCCGTTCAAGCTTCTTTCCATGCAATCACTAACGCGTTTATAAACTGTTTCGATGGATCCACTTCTATCACGGAATTTCGGATAATTTGATGACACAGCTCCATAATTATTACCCCATTTTTTTTTGCCCGCATTCAAATGACAATTTTGGCAATTCATTCCATTGGTGATATGTGCAACTGAGCCATTTGGCCCAAGGTATTTAGAAGTATTGGCGATGAGGTCTTCACCATAAATAACAAGACTTCTCTCCTCTCCTTCCAACAAATGGTCAGTAAACAAACTAGGAGCTGTCCATCCGTCATTTGTGATAATAATTGGAATTTCTTTTGATGGAGTATTTACTGATTTAATAATTTTATTTATTGCAACAATCAATAATCCTCCCAAGATTAAATACAAAATCCAATTTTGTTTGAAATTTTTCATGTTGTTATCTAGTTGCTTATATAAGGTACATAAAAAAATTAGGAAATTTTAAAGTCATCTCCATTGATAAATCTTTTATAAACGCTAGAGCTTATTTTGAAGAACGTTCCATGCTCCGCCATTGTAGCATTCAATTCCATTACGCTCTAGTACTGATTTAGCCATTCCACTCCTGTTACCACTTCTGCAACAGGTGATCACTATTTTATTTTTCTTTTTCAATTCCTCTATTTTACTATTGATTGTATCTAAGGGTATATTGATGGATCCTTTAATATGACCTCCTTGAAATTCACCCTTGGTTCTAACATCAACAATGATCGCACCATTTTTAACCAGTTCAGCATAGTCTATTGTTGGCGCAGCTGCAAACATGTTTTTAAATATATTAAGCATCTTGTTTAATTTAATTGATTGATGTATTATGATACAACAGGATTTCCCAATCCAATCCATTCATTCATACTACCTGAATAATTGAGTACATTTTTGAAACCAGCTTTTGCGAGCAAAGAATATCCTATAGTAGATCGGTCGCCGCTTTGGCAATGAACCACCACTTTTTTGTCCTTGTTTACCTTATCAAAATTATTAGGGAGGGTCCCGATGAAAACATGCTCTGCGCCTTGAACGTGGCCACTTCGGTACTCAGTGGTATTTCGAAGATCAACTACTTGAATATTTGGTTCTTTCAAAATAGATTTAAACTCATCAATATTGATTACTGGAACTGTATCAAGTGTACCACCATTTTCTGTGAATTGATTTGTTGATGGTACATAACCAAGAATGTTATCCAATCCAATTCGCATGAGCTTTCTGGTAAGATCATCAAGTTGGTTTTCATCTGCCAATATCATGAATTGTTCTTCATAATTTAAAAACCATCCTGCCCAAGTTGCAAAGGCATTATTCCCTTGGATGTTGATACTTCCCGGGATAAATCCTTTTGCAAATTCTGTTTTTACTCTTGCATCTATTAGCTTGATTCCCTTTTTCATGGCGTCAAGCATTTCTTGGTTGTCTAATTTTTTTAATTTGGGGACCTCTGTCAACAATGGTCGATCAACCTTGTTGAGTTTTTTCATCATTGCAAAATAGCTTGGTGGTTCAGGTTGGTCCTCCAATAAATATTTTACAAATCCATTTTCATCATTTGCAAAACGGAATGCCCAGTTGCGCACTTTTTCATAGCCAATTGTTGTACTTGGCACGGCTCCCAATGCTTTACCACATGCCGATCCTGCACCATGACCGGGCCATACTTGAATATAATCTGCAAGCTTTTTAAAACGATCAATTGATTTATACATTTGGTGTGCGCCTGCATCCATTGTTCCTGTAAGACCAGCAGCCTTTTCTAATAAATCTGGTCTTCCAATATCCCCTACGAAAACGAAGTCGCCTGTAAAAAACATGATTGGTTCTGGACTTGCTGGTGTATCTGTGAGAAGGAAACTAATACTTTCAGGAGTATGCCCAGGTGTATGCAATACTTCCATTTTTAAATTACCTATCATAAAAGTTTGTCCGTCTTTCAAACCAACATGGTCAAATTCATATTGCCATTCTGGTCCACCCTCATCAGAGAGGTAAAGCTTTGCGCCAGTGAGTGAAGCAAGTTCACGCGAGCCGGCAAGGAAATCGGCATGAATATGGGTTTCCAGCACATGAGTGATTTTCATGTTATTCTGCTTGGCAATCTCAATGTAAGTGTCCACATCCCTCTTGGCGTCTATAACAGCTGCTACGCCTGCTTTCTGGCATCCAATGAAATAACTTGCCTGTGCTAGTGATTTATCATAAACGTGTTGAAAAAACATAAAAATATTTTTAAGGTTAATAAATATGATTAGTGTAAAAACTCTTTGAAAATAATATAAATACCCATTACCAATACAAACCACCCAAAGCCTTTTTTCAGTTTATCAGCTTCAATTTTGCTACTCATTGCATTTCCCATGAAAATTCCTGCTATTGCTAATGCTGTTACAGTAAGCAGTAGGCTCCAGTTTATATATTGATGTCCAAGATCGCCTGTAAAACCGATCAACGATTTTGCGGCAATAATAAGAAGAGAAGTTCCAATAGCTTGTTTCATCGGTAATTTACTGAATAGTACCAATGCCGGGATGATAAGGAAACCCCCACCGGCACCAACCAACCCCGTTACTATACCAACAATAGTTCCTTCAAGCAGGATCATCGGGTAATTGAAGACTTGTTCACCTTCTTCTTCAGCAACCTGTTTTTTACTTCTTATCATTGAAACAGAGGCAAAAACCATCAGTACTGCAAAGATCAACATGGTCATAAATGACTTTGTAGCAATAAAAGATCCAATCGTAAAAATTTCATTTGGAATGGCCGGCACAATGAAAGCACGGGTTGAATAAACAGATACAATTGATGGGATACCAAATACAATGGCTGTCTTGATGTTTATTTCACCTTTCTTGTATTTTGGAAATACTCCTACAAGGCTTGTGGCTCCTACAATGAATAGAGAATAGGCCGTAGCTGTTACGGGTTCTACCTTAAATAAATAAACAAGTACTGGAACAGTAAGTATTGAACCACCGCCACCAATGAGGCCGAGCGAAATGCCAATTAAGAGTGATGCGAAATATCCTATAACTTCCATATTGAATTATATTTCACAAAGATGGGCTTTACTGTAAATATAGTGTGTGACCGATGTCACTTATTAAAATATGATGTGGTGAAAAAATATTGTTTCCAAATACCAATGGAAATTCAGGCATTATTCCATAACTTTTACTCCTAATTCTGTTTATAATGAAAAAATATTTATTGGCTTTATGTTTTATTTCTATATCAACTATTGTTTGTGCACAGGAAAATAAACTAAAAGTAGTATGGGATGTGGCTGATGCAGATACTGCTTCTACAGCTGCTGTATTCAGACAAATAAACAATGCGCTTGTACAGGTTCCTGACCTTCAAATTGAAGTTGTGTTTCATGGCCAGGCTATTTTCGGAATGGTTAAAGACAGTACGATCTTTACTTCAAGAATTAAGGCAGCCAAAGAAAAAGGGGTCACTCTTGCTGTTTGTAATAATTCATTAAAGCGCTATAAGGTAGATCCATCCAATATTACTTCTGATGCAATAGTAGTTCCCAGTGCAGTTGTTGAATTGATCAGAAAACAATCTGAAGGTTGGAGTTATCTGAAGGCGGGGCATTAAACAGCGAAGGAAGAAAGTCTTCTTGTTGCCTCAATAATTGTTTCTTCTTTTTTTGCAAAACAAAAACGCAAGACATTTTCGTCGTTACCATCTTTGTAAAAAGCAGACACTGGAATAGTTGCAACACCAGCCTTTTGGGTAAGCTCTATTGCAAAGTCCTTTGCAGGTAAGTTTGAAATTTTCTCATAGGTTGCACAAATGAAATAACTTCCATGTGATGGCAGTAAGGTAAATAGATTGTCCTTCATGCTGTTTATAAAAAAATTCCGTTTCTTTTCCATCATTGGTCCAATTGATTGATATGCTTCAACATTTTTGAGATGTTCTGCCAATGCAACCTGTGTTGGCGTGAAGCAGCAGAAAGAATTAAATTGATGTGTTTTTCTAAATTCGGCACTAAGACTTGGTGGAGCAATACAATAGCCTAGTTTCCATCCAGTGCAGTTATATACTTTCCCAAAAGAAAAACAGACAAAGCTTCTTTCAAAAAGTTCCGGGTATTTTAAAACGCTGTTGTGTTTTTTCTCATCAAAAATAAGGTGTTCATAAACCTCATCGCTGATAAGAAATATTTCAGTGTCTTTAAGAATTGATGAAAGCATGAGCATGTCATCATCAGAAAGCACCTTCCCTGTTGGGTTGTGTGGACTATTGATGATGATTGCTTTTGTTTTTTTGTTAATAGCTGATTTTACTTTTTCCCAATCGATGCTAAATGAAGGGAATGAAAGAGGAATAGCTATGGGTATTGCACCATTCACAAGGATGTTTGGAATATAGCTATCATAAGCAGGTTCAAATAAAATCACTTCATCGCCAGGCTGGAGAATTGTGTTGAATGCGTTGTAAATCGCATTGGTTCCACCCGGGGTGATGGTAATGGAATCGTGTGCTGAAATATTTTCTCCGTATAATAATTTTATTTTTTCTGCAATTGCTTCTCGAAGAGGTAAGTACCCCGCCATTGGTGCATATTGATTATGTCCTTTGGCTATTGCTTGTTGGGCAAGAGCTGAAAGTTGTTCATCCATTGGAAAATCAGGGAAGCCTTGACCAAGATTGATTGCATTGTGTTCAATAGCCAACGCACTCATGGTTGTAAAAATGCTTGTGCCGGTATTAGGAAGTTTGGATGTTAATGTTGGAAACATAAATGAAGCATTTCAATTTCAGAGAAACTTGTCGCCTTTGTTTCTTTTTACTTCCGCAAGATATTGTTTGATCTCCTGTTCTTTTTCTTTTTTACATAT
>CAMBGO010000093.1 GCA_945866165.1 Chitinophaga pinensis
AAATATAAATCGATCATTGTAATTGGGGCGATCATAAAAGGAGATACCGATCATTATGAATACGTATGTCAATATGTAACGAATGGGATAAGTCATTTATCGGCAATTCATCCCATTCCAATTGTTTTTGGTATTTTAACTACGCAAACAGAAGAGTTGGCCTACGAGAGGGCTTCTCTAGACAGAATGAACAAAGGAAAAGAATTTGGAGAAACAGCGATTTTTATGATGAATGCATTTGAAGTACTATAAACCAAGCCAAAATCTCAATTATCGCTATTTGTTTTTTAGAATCAACTTATCCAACAACTCGTATCGCTTGTCATTTACTGCTTTTTCAATTCGTGATTGAATATCAATAATCATTACTGGAGGTGTAGGATCATTTGCTGTTGCAGGTAACCAAGCTGGCAATTTCACTCCATTGGGATCACCCGTCTTAATAAAATTGGCAAAATAATTTGACATCGTTTCAGACACAAGCATGTCATCTGCAGTCCACGCATAATCTTTTACAAGATGCAAATTCCCCATACAGTACTCTATCTCACAGGCATGTGGTGCACCAACTGCTTTAGGTGCTGGTGGTGCATCTGTTTTTTTCATGGTACCGCCAGCTAAACCAGGTGTAAGAGATTCGTCATTTAATGCTGGGCGGAGTTTGCTATACAAATATCTATATACAGGTTGATTGCTATTCTTACGGTGAAGGTCAAACCACTTCCATGTTGCAAAAGAAATGAAGCGGTCTGATGCCAATGCTGTAGCAGCGAGTTCAACTTCTTTATCATTTTTTGCAGCATATACATCCAGCATTTCTTTATAATTATTTGGGTACTCTTGCTTCATTCTATTTGTAAAATTCTCTTGTGTATATGGCTTTCCTTGCATGAATGCGCCACCTGGAATTTCAGCAGAATTCCATCCCAGTAACAATGGAATTTGAGAATGTTCCTTTGCGGCATAGATCTCACTAAGGTGTTTAGGTAAGAAATGCCCATCCAATACAACAGGAAAACCAAATCGCTTTGAATCATTATATATTTCATAGAGTTCTTTGGTACTAAGCGCCCTCAATTCCTTTAAAGTTTTGATGCCTTGCTTTTCTGCAAAATCCTTTCCTGTCTTTTCAGCCTCATCCAATGAAACAGGTGCCATTGTGGGTGGTATGCCTGCGCCGCTTTCTCCAATGGCGCCATGTACCAATCCTTTCGCCAAGGGCGAACTCATTTGATAACTCACTGCAACAGATCCTGCTGATTCACCTGCAATGGTAACATGGTTGGGATCACCACCGAATGCAGCGATATTACTTTTAACCCATTGCAAGGCAGCCAACTGATCATAGTACCCATAATTACCTGATGACTTGTGTGGCGACTCAGCACTTAGTTCAGGATGAGCAAAATTTCCAAATATATTCAACCGATAATTACATGTAACTGCTACGATACCTTTTTTAGCCATGCTTTCTCCATCATACCTTGGCTCAGAAGCATCACCTGCTACATTACCTCCTCCATAAAAATAAACTAGCACAGGCAAGTTCTTAGTCCCTCTCTTTGCGGGAGTCCACACGTTTAAATAAAGACAATCTTCATCCATGGAAGGAGACCTAAAATTCATATCACCAAAGACTGGTGGTTGAACTGGGCGTGGACCAAAATGTTTTGCCTCCCTTATTCCCATCCAGGAAGCCAATGGCTGTGGATCTTTCCAACGCAAGTCGTTAACAGGCGGCGTGGCAAATGGAATCCCAAAATAAGTTTGGATACCAGATTTGGTATCATAATTCCCTTCTAAAACTCCATGCTGAACAGTAGTGCGAACAGCAAGAACAAAATTTGATGACTGTGCAATAGACATTGTATAGGAAATAATTAATGTACAAGTAAATAATATGACTCTCATGATGATAAATTGAAAATAGTAAAGAATAATACTATTTCAATGTAAGTAAAAGAGGTGAACTAAAAATGATTTTATGAAATTTCCATGAGGATTTTCATACAAAACCATGCTGTAATATCATTTTATATGGAAGTGATTGTTTTTATTTTTGTCGCTATGGAATTCCACACAAAAATTATTTTGCACCCAACCGACTTTTCAGAGAATTCTGCAAACGCTCTTCACACAGCAGCAGAATTTTTAGCAATTCCGAAGACAAGGCTGGTTATAATTCATGTCGATGAGCTACCTGATATTAGTGACAACCCATCTGCTGATGAGATCGACAAAAGAAACCGTGAGAAAAAAAATGAGATACTAAAAAAGATGGTGCAATACCTCAGGAATAATTTTGGTAGTAATGAGCCTATCCCGGTTCCGGAAAAAATCATTCGCCTACATTCAACACCATACAAAGACATCATTGACTACATCATCAAGATTGAACCTTATATGGTAGTTGTAGGGCAAAAAGGAGACTCGGAAATAAAACATTTAGCAATGGGAAATATTACACTCCATATTTTAGAAAAAGCAACTTGCCCTGTATTGGTAGTGCCTTCGCCTAGGAATCAATAAAACATAAGTGATTTTTAACATTTGTTGACTTTTACACTCATCAGAAATGCAACACAGATAATAAACACAATGATACCAACATATACATTGACGATGGGTTTGGAAACAATGGATCAAAAGCTGTAATTGTAAATTTAAGTAAAGCCATTTAAGCAAATCATCTCAAAAAAAATGGATTCCAGGGTTACCCCTAAAATCCATTTCCTATTTTTTTAGTTTTAATCTTATTGTTTCTTTCCAGTCAACTCAAACATACCACCACCAATTGAAAGTTTCATATCAGTTACTTTTCCATCAGTGCGCGTGAAACTGATCACAGCATCATTTCCTTGTACAGAAGCAGTGAAGGTATCGGCAGCTGTAGATGGGGTCAACTCAACTGTTTCTGGAGCTGCATCACTGCTCATCAATAATTTACCGTCTTTTTCAGTAAAAATGAGCTGCTTAACATAAGGGTTTTCAGATGCATTAAAAGTTGCTACATAGTCAGCCATAGATGCTGCAAGTTTTTCACCAGTGAGAACCAATTGTCCACCACCTACTGATAATTTCATGCTACTAGCCTTTCCTTCCTTTAAAGTGAAATTAATTTCTGCATCATTGCCTTGAATAGAAGCGGTGAAGGCATCTGCAGCTGTAGCAGCAGTAAGTTCGATACTCTCAGTTGGATTATAATCACTGGTCATCATCAATTTCCCTTCTTTAACAAAGATTTTGATCTCCTTTACATAAGGGTTTTCAGACATTTTGAAGGTTGCGGAATACGCATCCAAATTGGTTTTAGCCATTTGTGCAAAGCCTGTTGCAGAGAATAGAAATGCTGCAACCAATACAATGAGTACACGAAGATTTTTCATAATAAATGATCTCTTAAAAGTTTAAAATAAATGTAGTTTACGGAATTTAAAAGCTAGTATTAAAGGTAAATAATTAATTTAAAAGTCGTCGATTTTAATTGAAGTATAACAAAAAATTAATCCTTAGGCACAAGCCGCAATGGCACTTTGACGATAACTTAAATCAAAAAGAATCAGTTATCTGCGACCTTAATTTGCAACCTCATATCAGTGGCATCACGTTTATCGTAAGAAATATCCCCGATTTTAATATTAGGTCGGTACGTACGATTTCTATTTAAATCATATTCATAAATAGCTTTTCCGATAGCATTTAAAAATGGAAACCCAACTGTTTGCTCATCATATTTGGAATCATTAACAACCCCATCACTATTTACATAAACGGTCGCTGATAACATGTAATCAATATTATTTTCCCCATCAAGCACATAAGAGACATCTGTAAGAAACCCGTAGGCCCATCCGACTTTATTAAAAACCCTGATATTTGATGGCATCTGATGTGTTGAATCCTGGAAAAAAAACTTTACATAGCTATTATAGAAAAAAGTGCTGTCATAAAAGGGATAGCTTGTTTCTGAAGGATATTGAGAAAGATATTTCAACAAGAATAGCCTATCATCTTCAGATATATTAAACCGTTGCTTTGCCGAAACAGATTGAGGAAACACAATAGCCTGTATCATCAAGCGCATATCATTCAGTGAAATATTATTGTGTTTTGTGAAGTCAAAGGGACCCTTAACAAATTGATCGTTTCTGTCTATGTGAGCATCTCCAACCAATATGCTAGCAGGAAAGCTAAAACTATCGTTATTATAGGCTGGCTGCTGATAATAAATTGTCTTCCCGCTGTCATCCAAAAAACGAATGCCGTTGGTATGCCGGTTCTGTTCGTCAGTGTAACCCATAAATTGACGGGTGATCCTGGTGGAAGAATACCCCTTCTTAACTAATTTTCTATTGGCGGATTGTTGACCTAGAAATTGATACATCCGATTGTATGGATCGTTCTCACTGATCAGAAATGCCCTCCGAATAAAATGTGAAATAGATGGTTTTTCATTTTGTGAAGTTGAGTCTCTTTTCATAGCAACTTGTCGCTCGTAACTACTATCAAATTCCATGCTGGTATATTTATCAACTCCACTCAAATTGATTTCATTTAATTTTTCCAATGACAGAAATGCCAAGGGCATTTTCACCATTGAAGCAGGATTGAAATATAATTCAGGATCAACATTGAAATAATAATTTGTAAAATGTGGAGCACCTTTTTTATCCCTATCGATTTGTGTATAAATGATCTGGAATCTATATTCTAGCGGATCTTTCAAGATCTTTTCTGCGTTTGTATTTTTGATGCAACTAAGAATTCTTAGCATCAGGCTATCAGTCTTGGGTTGTGCAATTGAGCCATGGGATGTAATAAGTATTAGCCCAAATCCAACCAAATTCAACATGAATTTATGTAACTGCATACCTAAATAAATTTGTACATGAAAATAATTCAAATCATCAACATGAATTGAATTAAGTTTGCCATCATGGATTTGTTCAATCAGCATAGAAAAATCATTATAACATGCCACAAATGGCTTGCGCCTTCTTTGGAAAAGGAAGTGCTTGCCCTTGGATTAACACCTGAAAGGGTTTTTCAAACAGGGGTTGAGCTTGTTGGCACGTTGCAGGACTGCATCAAGTTGAATTTAAATCTACGCTGTGCAAGTCAAGTAATGTTTTCTCTTAAAATGTTCATCTGTAATGACCCAGATGAATTAAATAAAGTGGCTTCAACGATTCAATGGGAAAAAATTATTGCAAGGAATGGATATTTTTCTGTTACCAGCAATGTTTTCAACCCAACAATCCAAACGAATCTATTTGCCAACCTCAGGGTAAAAGATGCAATCGTTGATCGCATGCGATTTGCAAATAGTATAAGACCTAGCAGTGGATCTGATTTAATAGGCACGGTTGTGTACCTGTATTGGAAAAACGAGGAAGCAGAAATTTTTCTTGATACATCTGGAGAAACGTTGGCAAAGCATGGTTATCGAAAATTACCTGGTACTGCGCCAATGTTAGAGGCGCTTGCCGCTGCAACTATCCTGTCAACCAGGTGGAATAGAAAAGATGTTTTCATCAACCCCATGTGTGGCGCTGGAACAATAGCAATTGAAGCTGCATTACTTGCAACAAATAAGATGCCCGGATTACTTAGAACAAATTATGCTTTCATGCATATTTTAGGTTACGAAAGAGAAATGATTCAAAAGGAAAAATTAGTGCTACAGGAAATCATTGATGAATCAACTGAATTAAAAATTATTGCATCTGACATCAGCGAAAAGGCAATTAACATTGCACGCATCAACGCAGAGGCGGCTCAAGTAGATCACTTAATTGATTTTCATGTGTGCGACTTTGAAGATACGCCGATACCTGATGGGGATGGTGTTGTTATGTTCAACCCAGAATATGGAGAAAGATTGGGTGATGAAACGGAATTGAATCAAACCTATGCTCGGATGGGTGATTTTATGAAAAACAACTGCAATGGAAAACTTGGGTATATATTTACTGGGAACCTAGATCTCGCGAAATCGATTAGACTAAAGCCTAGTAGAAGAATAGAATTTCTAAATGCGAAAATTGATTGCAGGTTATTGGAATATGAACTGTATGCAGGAACACGGAGGGTGGATAAAACAGCACCTTAATTCACCAATCTAAAGACTTCATTTTCTTCTATGCAACCACCAATAAACGGGAGCACCTGTAGCAATCAGAGTTAATCCCCAAATGGCTTCGCCAGGTTGATTGATAATGGTAATAACAAATAAAGCAACGCAGAATAAACAAAAAATTGCTGGAACAAAGGGATAGCCTATTACCTTATAAGTACGCTCAATATCAGGACGTTTGATGCGCATCAAAATCACTCCCAATGCACTGCAGCCATAAAATAAAAATGAAGCAAATACGAGCATATCTGTTAACTGATCAAAGCTTCCGGAAAATAACAACACAATTGCCCATACTGCCTGAATGAATAAGGCTACATCAGGTGTATTGTATTTGGGATGAACAGATTCAGCCTTTTTGAAAAAATTTCGATCTCTTGCCATTGCATACATGATTCTCGATGACATCAAGATTGAACTGTTAGTTGAATTCAATGTGGTAGTTAAGATGAGTAAGGCCACCAAGGTCATTCCAATGGGACCACCCATTTGCGAGGCCACTTCAACTGCTGCAATCTTATTGGGGGTTGAAGAAAGCCCAATGAAAAAATCAATGGGCATAATATAAATAAAAACAATGTTCAACAAAACATAAGCACAGATTACTACCACCGTGCCTGTCATCAATGCAATGGGTAGGTTTTTTTTAGGCTCTTTAATTTCCTCACCGATATAAGCAATGTTATTCCAGCCTTCATATCCCCAGAAAGCGCCGAGACTTGCCACAAACATTGCTTTTACAAGCATCCAGGTGTCAAGTCTATTTGTTATACTTTCATTTGCAGTAGTAAGATGTTGAATACTCCCTTTTGATGAAGTCAGTCCAGCAATAATAAAAACAATAATTGCAAAAAGCATCGAATATGTCAATACCCTACTCAGTCTTTCAGCAAATTTCACACCGCGGTAATTTAACATGGTAAGTAGCACGATCAACAATGCTGCCATGAGCTTGATAGACAAATTTTCAAAAAGGGCAATTCCCAAAAAAGATTGACTAGATCCCCATTCTGGTAATGGGAATATGCTATTGAATGACTGCGCAAAAATATATGCGAGTGCTGAGATGGCTGCAGTTTTGGTAACTGTGAAACTTGACCAACCATAGATAAATGAAAAAAAGCGACCGTATATTTTTTGGAAATAATAATACTCGCCCCCAGAATTGGGAAACATGCTAACCATTTCTGCAGTTGACAAAGCTCCTGCTAAACTGATTAATCCTGCAAGCACCCAACATAAAATCACCAACCACGGTGCTCCCAATTCATGGGCCATTGGTGCAATTTTTTTGAATACACCCGACCCAATGATTACACTCACCACTAAAAAAGAGGCTGAACGCAATCCAACTTTGGGCTTTAGAATTTCCATTAGATTATATTGAATCCAAATCCAGGCAAAGGATTGATGTGAAGACATCCGTCCTTCAATTCAAAACCACCACTTACAAGGTCCTCGGCCAGATCAAAGCTTCCATCCAAGTCAATGTACTTTGTATTCACACTTGTATAGGCAACATGCAATGCAGCAGTAATGCTGATAATGCTTTCGTCATTGCATCCCCAGAACAGATCAATTCCAGCATGTTGTGCAATCGTAGCAATTTCCCTTGCGCCCATAATACCACCACACTTCATCAATTTAATATTATAGATTCCAAATGGTTTATCAGTAGTAAGCTTCAACGCTGCTTCAGGATCTTTCAATGATTCATCTGCTGCAAGTAATTTTCGATCAGACAAATCCAATTGCATCAATTCATTTTCAGCACCAACCGGAAGCGGCTGTTCAATTAGCTCCAGACCCTGACTCCTTGTTGCCGCAATAAATTTTTTTAAATCATTAATAGTATATCCTTGGTTTGCATCCACCCTGATAGTGAAGTGATTTCCAAATTTTTCTCTCAGCTTTGTAACCTTTTCAATATCTTCTTCAACATTCAGACCAGTCTTTATTTTTAAAATCTTGAATCCAAGATCACGATATCCAGCTGCATCATCCAAGGTGTCTTGAATGCCTTTGATACCGATGGTCATGGATGTGGGCAATGCCTTCATCTTCACACCATAGTATGATGCTACAGAACAACCCATGAATTTTCCAAAAGCATCATGTAGCGCAATAT
>CAMBGO010000094.1 GCA_945866165.1 Chitinophaga pinensis
CAATTGATTGGTCCTTGAAATCTAAAAACGAAGATGTATTTGAGTACATAAAAGGATTAATATTCATGAGAAAGCATCATCCAGCTTTTAGGTTGTCAACTGAAAAAGAAATTGCTGAAATTCTATCGTTTAATAAAGAGGATGAGGAAGGGCTGGTAACTTTTCAACTTGACGGACAAAAAGTTGGGGATGATTGGAAACGAATTTTTGTTTCTTTTAATGGAACAGCTAGTTCAAAGAATGTTTTATTGCCTTCAGGCGATTGGAGAATATTCACAACAAACAATCAGGTATATACAACAGGACCATCAATTAGTGGGAGTATAAATATGAAACCATTTAGTGCATCAATCATTTTTAAAGAGTAATATATGGAAGAAGTATATGTGCTTTCAGCCAAGCGAACGCCAATTGGAAAATTTGGTGGGGAGCTATCTTCCTTTTCAGCTACCCAACTAGGAGGACATGCAATCAGTGAAGCGGTTAAAAATGCTGGATTGAAAAATAGTGAAATTGATCAGGTTATCATGGGGGCTGTATTGCAAGCCAATATGGGACAAGCTCCAGCGAGGCAAGCAGCATTGTTTGCAGGACTTTCTCCTGAAACCATTTGTACAACAGTAAATAAAGTCTGTGCAAGTGGCATGAAGGCAATATCAATGGGAGTACAATCTATTTTGATGGGTGATGCAGAAACAGTTGTTGTGGGTGGAATGGAAAGTATGTCTAATGTTCCTTTCTATATTGATTCAATGAGATGGGGTAACAAATATGGGAATAGAAACCTGATAGATGGAATTGCAAAGGATGGATTGACTGATGTGTATGATCAAAAGGCAATGGGCTTTGCTGCTGAATTTTGTGCCAGGGAATGTGGAATAAGTCGAAACGATCAAGACGAATTTGCTACTCAAAGTTATACCCGAGCACAATTGGCTTGGAATGAAGGAAAATTCAAAAAGGAAATTATTCCTTTAACCATTTCTACTAAACAGGGAATTAAAATTATTGAAAAAGACGAAGAACCTTTCAGTGTTGATTTTAGTAAGATAGGCTCTTTAAGACCTGCATTTGAAAAGGATGGTACTGTTACAGCGGCTAACGCAAGCACAATGAATGATGGTGCAGCTGCACTTGTACTTATGAAGAAAGAAAAGGCTGATGCGCTTGGATTAAAACCCATTGCTTCAATTATTGGTTATGCAGATGCAGAACAATCACCTGAATGGTTTACAACCACTCCATCGATTGCAATTCCAAGGGCTGTTGAAAAAGCTGGCTTATCAATGGATCAAATTGACTATTGGGAAATCAACGAGGCCTTCTCTGTTGTGGGTATTGAAAATACCAAGCGCTTAAAATTAGATGCTGATAAGGTAAATGTCAATGGCGGGGCGGTTGCTTTAGGTCATCCACTTGGATGTAGTGGAGCAAGGATCATTATATCCTTAATTCATATTCTCAATTGGCATAAGGGAATTTATGGCGCTGCAGGAATATGCAATGGAGGAGGAGGTGCATCTGCACTAGTTATCAGAAGTTTTAACTAGCATTTAAAATTACTACTGTTAACAATACTATTTTTTTATAAAATGGGTCTTGAAATTTTGAATGTTTTGATGAAAATGTTGTTTAAACATCTTTTGTTGATATCCCCTTCATGCAATACTTTTGCATCATCAAAATTTAGTCTATGTCAAGGATAATTCCGTTCCGTGAAGCACTAAGAGAAGCCATGCAGGAAGAAATGAGAAGAGATGAAAGGGTTTTTCTTATGGGGGAAGAGGTTGCAGAATACAATGGGGCATATAAGGTCAGTCAGGGTATGCTTGATGAATTTGGTCCAAAGCGTGTAATTGACACACCCATCGCTGAATTGGGCTTTACAGGCATTGCGGTTGGTGCTGCACAAAATGGACTCCGACCAATTGTAGAATACATGACTTGGAACTTTGCTGTTTTACCATTAGACCAAATTCTAAATACTGCTTCTAAGATGTTAGCAATGAGCGGTGGACAGGTTGGTTGTCCAATTGTTTTCAGGGGTGCCAATGGTTCTGCTGGTCAATTAGGAGCCCAACACTCAACCGCTTTTGAAAGCATGTACGCAAATATTCCTGGTCTTAAAGTTATTTCGGTTTCAAACCCATACGATGCAAAAGGACTATTAAAAAGTGCTATCCGTGATGATGATCCTGTCGTTTTCATGGAAAGTGAAGTAATGTATGGTGATAAAGGCGAAGTGCCTTCAGAAGAATACTTGATTCCTATCGGGAAAGCAGATATTAAAAGACCTGGAAGGGATGTAACCATTGTATCCTTCAATAAAATGATGAAGGTTGCACTCGCAGCAGCAGAGGAACTCGAAAAAGAGGGCATCAGTGCAGAGGTTATAGATTTGCGAACAATTCGTCCACTCGATTGGTATACCATTCTCGAAAGTGTTAAAAAAACAAATAGATTGGTTATTGTAGAGGAACAATGGCCTTTCGCATCAGTATCCTCAGAAATCACATACCAAATTCAAAAAGAAGGGTTTGATTATCTTGATGCACCCATCAGAAGAATCACCGCTGCTGACGCTCCTATGCACTATGCACCCAACCTTGTTGCAGCATATTTACCTGACGTACCTCGCACGGTAAAAATGGTTAAGGAAGTCATGTACCTCAAGAAGTAATAATTTATATAAAAAGAACCCGGTCAACAAACCGGGTTTTTTTATGGTTGACTGCAAATATATTTTTAATGCGAATCTTATTAAGTGCTATCTTTTTTCTGCTACTAACTTCCTCGATTTTTTCACAGGATAAAACTGATTCAATAAAACAATTGGAGGGAATAATAATCAAAGCATACGATGCTAATACAACCCAGCAAAAAGTACCTGCTGCCATTTCAATTATTTCAAAATCAGCTTTACAAAGTACGTCAGCATATACGCTGCTGCCATCTTTTAACAATATAGCGGGTGTTAGAATGGAAGAACGGTCGCCTGGCAGTTATCGATTATCAATGAGAGGCAGTCTGTTACGTTCTCCCTTTGGTGTACGCAATGTAAAAATTTATTTAAATGAATTTATACTCACCGATGCCGGAGGAAATACCTACCTCAACCTGCTGGATGTAAGTGGCATTGATAATGTAGAGCTTATTAAAGGTCCTCCAGGAAGCATCTATGGTGCAGGAACAGGCGGTGCGATTTTATTCAATCCTGCCTTAGAAGAAAAAGAAACTGATAAAAATATTCAATTCGCAATGTCGGCTGGAAGCTTTGGCACGTTCAATCAAAACATCAGTTACCAGCACGGATCAGAAAAGTTTAAAGCTAAATTGGTTCAAAGTCATTTTCAATCCGATGGCTACAGGGTAAATAGTAGCATGCGAAAAGATAATTTGCAATATTATTTTCAATATAAGGGCAGTAGCAAAGCAAGTATCAATGGCTTTCTCTTGCTTTCTGATTTAAAATATAAAACACCTGGTGGTCTTAACGCGGCTCAATATTCCTCTAATCCACTGCAAGCAAGGCCGGCAACTGCTACCTTATTATCTGCAGTTGATCAACAGGCTGGTATATTCAACAAGACCGGATTACTTGGCCTTTCATCTGTTTACCAGTTTTCTAAAAAGTGGATTAATTCAACTTCAATTACTACCTCCTTAACTGGGTTTAAGAATCCATTTATAACAAATTATGAAAAAAGGAATGAGTCGAACATAGGGGTAAGAACAAAATTTGTTTATGAAAATAAAGCTGGTATGCCACTTCAATGGACTAGTGGCTTAGAGATGCAGTATGGAAATTATAAGATTGACAGCAGTGGAAATATAAAAGGAATAAGCGATGGGAAATCAGTTGTGGATCAAGTTAAGGCAACACAAGTCTTTGGATTCACACAATTGAACTTTTCTCCACTTGATTTCATGCGTTTTCAGCTCGGAATGAGTTTAAATAAATTTGGTAACAATCTCACGCGCATAAAAGGATCAATGTTAAGTGGGACCAACTCACTTGAATTCAAACCACAACTGCTTCCTCGTATTGCATTCATGATTGATCCGATTCCATCAGTTGGTTTTTATCTGCAGCTTGCAAAAGGTTATTCTTCTCCCACCATTGCGGAAATTAGGCCTTCAGCAGGAGGGTTTTATACTGACTTACAGGCAGAATTTGGATGGAACAAAGAAGTTGGACTTAAGTTAAATGCTTTTAAAAATCGAGTCAGCTGGACTATAAATTATTTTGATTTTAGGTTGAAGGATGCAATTGTTAGACAAGTCAATTCAGCCGGTGCTGAATATTTCGTAAATGCAGGAAGCACGATTCAAAAAGGTATAGAATCAGAATTGCACTGGATGTTGTTGAAAAGTTCTTCTTCAAAAGGGTTCAAAAAAATTGTGTTATCGAAATCAACTACCATCAATAATTTCAAATTTGATCAATATTCGATCGGTGTAAATAATTTCTCTGGTAAAAAATTAACGGGTGTTCCCACCGAAGTAATTGTATTCGCATTAGATGTTGATTTCTCAAAAAATATTTACACAAAAATCAATTTCAACTATACCGGTAGCATTCCTTTAAATGATGCGAATACATTTACTGCAACTAGATATAGGTTGATGCAAATGAAGCTTGGATGGAAAAAACGATTCAGGAAAATCGACTTTGATTATTTTGTATTGATTGATAATCTATTGAATGAAAAGTACAGTCTTGGCAATGATTTAAATGCATTTGGTTCTCGTTTCTTCAATGCAGCACCAACAAGGAATTTGCATACTGGAATAGTAATTGAATTCTAGCTTTTATTTCAATTGAAGTTTTTGTCTAAAGAGCCAAGGCAATAGTTCTTTTTCATTAAAAGCATTTTTCCAGCTATCATGACTAACATTTGGGTACTCTGTATAAATTGCTTTTTTAGAAGTTTCTTTTAGGGTGTTGTATAAAAGCCTTGAATTTGAAACGTAAATTATTGGGTCTTTTTCACCATGAAAAATCCATACTGGTAAATTGGATCTATAAAGCTTAGTTTTTTTAGGATCAACTGCGCCACATATAGGTACTGCTGCTGCAAATACTGTTGGTTTTCTCCACAACAACTCAAGCGTGCCGAATCCACCCATGGAAAGCCCCATAATATATACCCTTCTTTTGTCAACTTGTTTTGCTTGTAGCAATGTATCAATGTAATTTGACACCATTTTCAAAGACTTGGAAAATGATGGTTCGCTAACCCAGCTATATCCTGTACTATCACTCTTGGGATTTTTATTGTACTCAGCCCACTTGTCATTTTGAGCACATTGTGGAAATACAACAATAGCAGGAAAGTTTATCCTATTCATTGAGTCTAAAAATAGATCTGCTCCCCAAGTAAGCTGTGCTTCATTGTTACTGCCTCTTTCACCAGCTCCATGAAGAAAAATAATCAATGGATATTTTTTAGATTCATCAAAATTAATTGGCGTTAAAATTCTACAAGGCAGGGTGTCTTCACCTTGAATGAAGAGCTGTTTTTCAAATAATGTTCTGTCTTGTGCAATACTTTTTACACTGACTGATGTTAATAGAAGGATAAGAAAATACAAATGTTTCATAGTATTCAAATAAAAATTTTCAGCAAATGCAACATGAATTTAATAAATATTAGCATGTAATTAAAGTCTTCTAGTTATGACTGGTAGAATATTATTCTTCCAACTTAAGAATACACCTTCATTTATTTTTTTTCGGGCTTCTTTAACTAACCAAAGATAAAAAGCTAGGTTTTGAATACTTGCAATGGTTAGACCAAGTATTTCCTTGCTTTTTAAAAGGTGTCTTAAATATGATTTTGAATAATAGTTCGATGTTTCATTGTTTAGTTCTTCATCAATTACACTATGATCAAACTCCCATTTTTTATTATCAATATTAATAATCCCTTGGGTTGTAAATAACATTGCATTTCTTCCGTTTCTTGTAGGCATTACACAGTCAAACATATCAACGCCTAAGGCGATACACTCTAAAAGGTCTGCTGGTGTGCCAACTCCCATTAAGTATCTTGGTTTATTTTCAGGTAAGTGTTCACAACATAGGCCGCAAAACTCGTATATCAATTGGGTAGGTTCTCCAACGCTTAATCCTCCAATTGCATTGCCAGTTGCGTTTTTAGAAGCGATGTATTCACATGATGCAATTCTGAGGTCTTTTTCTGTGCCTCCTTGAACAATTGGGAATAGGTTTTGTGAGTAGCCATATTTAGATTCTGTCTTTGAAAAATGGTCAATGCACCTATCTAGCCATCGGTGTGTTAGCTCCATGGAATTCTTTACATATTTATACTCGCTAGGGTAGGGAGGACATTCGTCAAATGCCATAATGATATCACCTCCAATGGATCGTTGAATTTCAATCGCTTTTTCTGGAGAGAAAAGATGCTTTGATCCGTCAATATGACTTTGAAATATAACACCCTCTTCATTTATTTTTCTATTGGAAGCCAATGAAAAAACCTGGTATCCACCACTATCTGTTAAAATTGGCTTATCCCATTTGTTAAACTGATGTAGACCTCCTGCAGTTTCGAGCACCTCGATACCTGGACGTAAATAAAGATGGTAAGTATTGCCAAGGATGATTTCTGCTTTTACTTCTTCCTTTAATTGCTTTTGGGAAACCGCCTTAACTGTTCCAGCTGTTCCCACCGGCATAAAAATGGGCGTTTCAATCTCGCCATGATCCGTTTTAATGAGTCCTGATCTTGCCTTTGTTTGGGTATCTTGTTTCTCAATTGTGAATTTCAATTCAGCCATACCGCAAGATAATCAGTTCTTTTTCAAGATTGGTATACTCTGAATAAATTGATCAATTCAATTTAAATTCCTTGCAGTACATTTGGTATACAATTTATTTTTATGCAAACAGGTCTTCTTCATTTACACAATTTGCTTCGTTGGATCATTTTAATTTTGCTGTTGTTGTCAATTTTCAAAAGTTATGTTGGCTCAACTTCAAAAAAAGCATTTGATCCTGCTGATAAGAAGATATGGTTGTTTACGCTAATTGCTTCGCATATAACGTTGTTATTAGGTCTTTATCAATGGTTCTTTGGACGATATGGTCTGTTTACGTATGTTAAGCCGGAGGGTGTTTCAATGATGAAGGATCCATACCTGAGGTTTTTTCAGATGGAACATCCCGTAAGTATGATTTTGGCTGTTCTATTTGTTACCCTTGGTTACGGCATGGCCAAGAAAAACATAGATGACCAGGCAAAATATAAAAAAGCCCTTCGTTATTTCATTTTAGCACTCGTACTCATATTAGTGGCTGTTCCGTGGCCATTCAGGGGACTTGTAGCCAGGCCTTTATTCCCAGGGATGTAGGTCTTTAGGTGCTTTTATTCAATTATTCTAGGCTGTCTATCAAATTCAATCACATTCATGTTTTTGATGTTCCCGTTTTCGATATCAAACTGAAGAATAGTCTGTTTTTTATGCCACCCTGTTTTACCACACGCACCGGGGTTTAGGATCAGGCAATCAAGCTCTTTAATATATTGAACCAATAAGATATGAGAATGACCACATATAAATACCTTGGGTTTTTTTTGAACCAAAAGTTCTTTAATGCCCTTTTCAAATTTTTGAGGCCTGCCTCCGATATGAGTCATCATGATGCTCATGCCATCGGTTTCCCACTCCAATATTTTTGGTAATTTATTTCGTATCGCATGGTCGTCGATATTTCCATAAACAGCTTTAATTGGAGCAAGCTTTTCCAAGTTTTCCAATATTGAATTATCTCCAATATCACCTGCATGCCAGATTTCATCTACATTTTCTAGGTATGGAAGAATGCGATTGTCCAAATAGGAATGGGTATCCGAAAGAAGTACTATTTTCTTCATTATATTGAAAGTCAATTATTTATAAATTAAATTGGTCTTTTCAAAGGATTGATGGCAAGTGAGTTCTGATCATTTTTTTTTATAACTCATTTATTTTCAAAAGAAATTTTCTAATTAGCTAGCTTTTGCTATCTTTGCGCACCCAAAAAGTATGGCCAAACAAGCGCTCATTAAACAAGACGGAATAATCATCGATGCTCTCAGTAATGCGATGTTTAAAGTGAAGTTAGAAAATGGACATGAGATACTGGCCACCATTTCAGGGAAAATGCGGATGCACTACATCAGAATCCTTCCTGGCGACAAGGTTGGTGTCGAGATGAGTCCATACGATTTGACCAGGGGTAG
>CAMBGO010000095.1 GCA_945866165.1 Chitinophaga pinensis
GATAACTTCTTTGAATTGTAATGTTCAATCGCTTCTTTATATAGCTGATCAGATAAATTATTTATATCACCTTTCTCTAGGGCATCAGTATTGACAGCAGTGTCACAACTAAAATGCATGATGACGGCAAGTCTGAATCCTTCAAATTCTTTGGTTCCCGCATATTGATTTACAATTGATGATGCTACACTATAAAATGCATTGTCGATGTCCAATGCCAATCGTTCTCCAAAAAGGGCATGCTGTCTTTTCCCATAAATAACATAGCGTTGTTTATTCATCACATCATCGTACTCAAGCAAGCGCTTGCGGATACCGAAGTTGTTTTCCTCAACTTTTTTCTGTGCTCTTTCAATGCTCTTTGTGATCATGCTATGTTGAATCACTTCGCCTTCTTTGTATCCCATTCTATCCATGAGAGACGCAATCCTATCACTGCCAAACATCCTCATGAGGTCATCTTCAAGCGAAACATAGAATTGTGAAGTACCAGGATCACCTTGACGACCAGCTCTACCCCTCAATTGTCTGTCAACACGCCTGCTCTCATGCCTCTCGGTTCCAATGATAGCAAGTCCTCCCGCTTCTTTTACGCCCTCTCCCAGTTTAATATCTGTACCACGACCAGCCATATTTGTTGCAATAGTTACATTACTTGCCAATCCGGCTTCAGCAATTACTTGTGCTTCTCTCGCATGCTGTTTTGCATTCAATACATTGTGTGGAATCTTTTTTTGTTGCAACATCCTGCTGAGTAATTCTGATATTTCAACAGAAGTTGTTCCCACCAAGATCGGCCTGCCCGCATTTCGCAGCACTTCAATTTCATCTATAACAGCTTTGAATTTTTCTCTCTTTGTTTTGAATACAAGGTCTTCACTATCCTTCCTTGTCATTGGAAGATTGGTAGGAATAGATACCACATCAAGCTTATAGATATTCCACAACTCAGCAGCTTCAGTTTCAGCGGTACCTGTCATGCCCGCAAGCTTATGGTACATTCTGAAATAGTTTTGAAGTGTAACCGTTGCATAGGTTTGCGTTGCAGCTTCAATCTTCACATTTTCTTTTGCTTCTATTGCCTGATGCAATCCATCACTGTATCTTCTTCCTTCCATGATACGACCGGTCTGTTCATCAACAATTTTAACCTGTCCGTCAATCACAACATATTCAACATCTTTTTCAAAAACAGTATACGCCTTAAGCAATTGTTGCACACTGTGTATGCGGTCCGCTTTTTGAGAATATTCTTGTATTAAAGATTCTTTTTTATTAATTTTTACTTCATCGTTATCAGTTCCGTTTTCAATTTCAGCAATTTCAATGCTGAGGTCGGGGAGCACAAAGAAATTTGGATCTTCACCACCCTTCGTGATGTAATGCAATCCTTTATCAGTCAATTCAACCTGGTTATTTTTTTCATCAATATGAAAATAGAGGTCTTCATCAACTTCAGGCATTCTTTTTTGCTGCTCTGCGAGGTAAAAATTTTCAGTTTTTTGAAGTGTAACCCTAACGCCTTGTTCACTCAGTAGTTTTATTAAGGCAGTCTGCTTAGGTAATCCACGATATGCTCTTAGGAGCTGAAGGCCTCCTTCTTGAGGACCATCCTTGCCTTCCGCAATTAATTTTCTTGCTTCTTGTAGCGATTTCAATACCACTTGCTTTTGCACCTCAACGAGTTGTTGAATCCTTGGCTTGTGTATGTGAAACTGCTGATCGTCTCCCCGGGGAACGGGTCCTGAAATAATAAGAGGGGTTCTGGCATCATCAATTAAAACACTATCCACCTCATCAACCATTGCGTAATGATGTTTACGTTGTACCATCTCATCAGGAGAGTGAACCATGTTGTCACGCAAATAATCAAAACCAAATTCATTGTTGGTGCCATATGTAATATCTGCCAAATACGCATTTCTTCTGGCATCAGAATGCGGTTGATGTTTATCGATACAATCAACCTTTAAGCCAAGCCATTCAAAAAGTGTTCCATTCCATTCTGAGTCTCTTCTCGCCAGATAATCATTAACAGTTACAATATGAACACCCTCACCAGCAAGCGCATTCAGGTAGGCCGGCAGTGTAGATACTAGTGTCTTTCCTTCACCAGTTGCCATCTCTGCAATCTTACCACTATGAAGCACAGCACCACCAATAAGCTGTACATCGTAATGAACCATGTTCCAGTTTACGAGGTTACCTGCTGCCATCCAACTAGTGGCAAAAACAGCTTGGTCTCCTTTTATTTTTACATAGTCCTTTTTTGTTGCCAATTCCTTGTCTAATGAGGTAGCGCTTGAAACCAGCTCTTCATTTTCTTTGAACCTACGACCAGTTTCTTTTACAACTGCAAAAGCTTCTGGAAGAATTTCCTCTAATATTTTTTCAATACCCTCATTTCTCTTTTTCTTTATCTCATCAATCTGCTTGTAAATTCCATCCCGTCCAAGGATGTCCTCTGCAGACATAGCCTCACCTTGTATTGTAAGGGCCTCTATTTCTTTGTTTATATCATTCAGTGATAATGCGATGCGTTCTCTGAATTCAATTGTTTTGCCCCTCAATTCGTCGTTCGATAACGTTGAATAAGAATGAAAATATTCATTGACCTTATCAACCATCGGCCTTATTTTCACTACATCTTTATCTGATTTGCTTCCACCAAATATTTTCGAAATAAACTTCAACATATTTTTCTCTTTATATCAGTCTTGAATTGACAAAATTAACCCAAATTATTGGTAAAAGATAGCCTGATTGTTGGTTGGTTAATCCGTTATTTTACTCTTTAATTTGGTGGAAATCAATGCTTTTCCTCCAATCCATTGCTTTTCTGACTGATTTTCTTGAATATATTGAGAATTATGTTGATTATCAGGCTCAAGCCTAGTGTTTTTAACCTTCCTCGAAAGCAAACAATTAACTTCGGCATCCAATGAATAATTCACAACTTTATGAGTAGGTTTTTTACATTTTTACTTGCATTTTTTCTTTGTTCGTCTCAGGTTTTTGCCCAGGAAAACTTGCAGACAAGTGGTAAATTGGTTGATTCTATTGGAAATCCCATTGCTAGGGCCTCAATACGTATTTACATAGAGGGCGGCAGCGATACACTTAAAACCATTTCAAATAATGTAGGTTTCTTCTTGGTTAAGGGGATTCCCTCCAGGAAATTCAATGTGCTAATAACAAGCGTTGGTTTTGGACTTGATAAACGAACTTATACCATACCGGATGCAGAGGAATCGATTGCACTAGGAGAAATAAAATTACTTCCTGCTTATTCTTCACTACAGGAAATAATTGTTTCTGTACCACCTGTTATTGTAAAAGAGGATACAGTGGAATATAAGGCAGATTCATTTAGACTGAAGCCCAATGCCATGGTGGAAGACCTTCTAAAGAAGATGCCTGGGATTGAAGTTGATAAAAATGGAAACATAACTGCCCAAGGTAAAACCGTGACTAAAGTACGAGTGAACGGGAAGGATTTCTTTAGCGGCGACCCCAAAACGGCTACCCGTGAATTGTCGGCCGACATGATCGACAAGGTTCAAGTGATTGACGATTATGGAGACCTTGCAAATGCTTCAGGCATAAAAGATGGAGAACCAGATAAGGTCATTAACCTTCAACTTAAAAAAGATAGGAATAAGGGTTTCTTTGGAAGAAGTACTATCGGAGGAGGAACCAATGAAAGATACCAGGGAACAGCTAACATGAATTTTTTCAGCAATAACTCCCAGTTCTCTGTGTTTGGTGGTGCAAACAATACCAATACAAGTACGTTTAATTTTGATGGGAATAACAATGGTGGTGGAAATAATGGCGGTGGCGGCAATGGTGGCGGAGGTTTTGGTGGTCGTGGTATTCAAGTTAATGTTGGCGGAAATAATCAGTCAGGTATCGGTGGTGAAGAAGGGCTTCGAACAACGCAATCATTGGGCGCCAATTTCAGAAATGATTTTAAGGATAAAAAAGGTTCTATTTATGGAAATTATAGTTTTTCAAATCGTTCCACCGATATCATAAGAGATGTTGCTTCCCAAAACTTTTTTCAGAACAGTACGTTCTTGAATCAACAGGCTACAAATTCACTCAACGAAGCAAAAAATCACCGCTTTTCAATTAACCTAGAATGGAACATCGATTCGTTTAATTACATCAAGTTTGTTCCGGAAATGAATACAAGAAAGAGCAATAATTTTTCTTCTTCCGATTTTGATTTTTATAGAGATATAAATATTCTTACTAGTAAAGGATATAATAGGGATACCTCCTTTTCTTCATCACCAAATTTTAATGGCAACCTTATTTTCAATCATAAATTCAGAAAACGTGGTCGCAACTTATCTGTTAATATTTCCGGAAGCTACAACTCAACAGATGGAGAAAGTAATAAATTGAATCTTACAAATAATCAATTGCCTGTTTTAACTACAACTATATTAAATCAATTTGTTAATACCAATAACCAAGGGGATAATTTCAACATGCGGTTTAATTACTCAGAGCCAATCATGAAAGATAGGTACTTGGATTTGATATACAGTTACGGCCAATCTTTTTCAAGCAATGATCGCAGTACTTATTTGATTGACTCATTTGGTATCAAGACTTTTTCCAATCAATTGAGCAATGCATTTGAAACAGACTTCTTAAATCAACGCATTGGTGCGAATTTACGTACTGTTAAAAAGAAATATAATTATTCAATCGGAGTAAGTGCTCAACCGGTATCACAAAAGGGATATTCCATTTCGAGAGACAGTGCCTATACGCCAATTGTAAGGCAGAATTTTTTCCCAACAGCAAGACTAGCATATAACTTTACACGTACAAAAAATATCAACTTCAACTATTTCGCCAATGCTGTTCTTCCAACTTTTACACAACTGCAGCCTGTAAAAGATGTTTCGAATCCACAATACCAGACCCTGGGTAATCCATTGCTAAAGCCTTCTCAAAATCATTTTTTCAGTTTGTTTTATAACAACTTGAATTTCACATCTGGACAAACATTTTTTGCAGGAGCCAATTACAATTTTATACAAAATCAAATTGTAAATAATACATCCCGTGTTGGCAATGGCGGATCTCAGCTTACAACGTATGATAATGTTAATGGGTATTATAATATTACGGGTTTCTATAGTTTTAGTAAACCATGGAATAATCGAACTTATGTGCTAACAGTCAATGGATCTGTAAACCTAAATCACAATATTAGCCTGATTGATAACGTTCAAAATGTTGGTAAAAATCTTCTTTTGGCTCAAGGAGGTAAGTTTGAATTTAATTGGAAAGATTGGTTAGAAATCGATATGGGTGGCAGATATGGTTTAAATAGGGTTCGTTATACATTGCCCGGTCAGCAAAATGTAGATTATGGAAGTTGGATCATCTCAAGTAATTCAAGAGTTGATATTCCAAAGGGATGGGTATTTAGATATGACCTGGAATATATTATAAACAGAGGCTTGTCAAATTCGGTAAATCAAAATATTGCATTGTTGAATGCTACTTTCGAGAAAACCCTTTTCAAGAAAAAGAATGGCATTTTCAGAATTTCCGGATTTGATGTATTCAAACAAAATAAGAGCATCGCTAGAACTATCAATGGCAATAATATCGTGGATACAAAAGTAAATCGGTTAACGAGGTATTTTATGCTTTCGTTTATTTATCGCATTAATAAATTTTCTGGGGTACAGCCAGCAGGGAATAATCGAACGGTCATTATGCGTTGATAAAATTGTTTTAGATTCATGCTGATTGGCATTATTGCAATTTTTGTATTTATGCTCTGTTGTTATGGCTGATAAAGATTGGCTATTTTTATAGCATAATAAATTGATTGCCAAGATTCATTTATTTTCAAGCACAAGATTTATTAGTATTTGAAAATACAAATTTAATATTTCTGTTAAATGGACTCTCTAACACACATCGTTTTAGGCGCCTGTATTGGTGAAGTTATACTTGATAAAAATGCCGGTAAAAAAGCTATCCTTTGGGGCGCACTAGCACAAAGTATACCCGATATTGATTTTATTGCTGGCGCGTGGATGCCTGTCTCAGCAGAACTATTGGCACACCGAGGCATCACGCATTCTTTTTTATTTGGAATTGTTGTGGCATTTTTACTTTCACTTATTGCAGCGCGTTGGCATAAGGCAGAGCCAATCACCTTGAAAAAATGGTATTTCTTTTTCTTGATTGAAATTGTATGTCATTTATTGCTGGATTCTCTCAATAACTATGGAATTGGTTGGTTTGAACCTTTTTCCTCAAAGCGCATCGCATTCAATGTACTATATGTTGCAGATCCACTTTTTAGTATTGTTCCAGGTATTGCATTTGCCACACTACTATTTTTAAAATCAGATCATCAACATAGGTTGAAATGGGCACGGACTGGAATTATTGCTTCTTTTATTTATATGACGTTTGCATTTGTAAATAAATATAAGGTTGAAAAATTAGTTCAAACGTTTGTTGAATCATCAGAAAAAAAATACCCTAATCATTTTTCTACTCCAACACTATTGAACAACCTACTTTGGTTTATTGTACTTGAGGAAAAATCCGGATACCATGTTGCCTATCGATCAATATTTGATCATTCTCCAACACTAGAATTGACATTTTTCCCTAAAAACGATTCATTGTTGAACCCTATTGATGATCATATTGAAGTAATGGAACTGAAAAAATTTTCACAAGGATTTTATACTATTAATCAAATAAAAGATACACTGGTATTTAGTGATTTGCGCTTTGGACAAGTCAATGGTTGGCAAAACCCCCATAGCCGATTTGCTTTTCAATATTATTTAAGTCATCCAGACAATAATGACCTGGTTGTACAACGCGGTCGCATGGCGGGTTTCAATTGGAGCTCTGCCAAGGCTATGTTTGGAAAAATGTTTAACTGATTTTATCAAAGCTGTGTAATAAAAAAAGGTCTCGGTTAATTACCCAAGACCTCTTTCATTTAATCAAAATGTATTTCTTTCGTCTTACATCTCACGTCTTATGTGTATTACGCCATCTTCTTCTGCAAATTCGCATCAATAGCATCGAGGAATTCTTCTGTATAGAGATAATGATCGCCGTGACTCACTTTATTTCCATGAATACATACTGCAAGGTCTTTGGTCATCTTGCCTTCTTCTACAGTTTCAATACATACTTGTTCTAAGCTGTTTGCAAAATTGATCAACGCCTCATTGCCATCAAGTTTCCCCCTAAAGGCTAAGCCGCGTGTCCAAGCGAATATTGAGGCAATTGGATTTGTACTTGTTGGTTTTCCTTTTTGGTGATCACGATAGTGACGGGTTACGGTGCCATGCGCAGCTTCCGACTCCATTGTTTTTCCATCGGGTGTTATTAAGACTGACGTCATCAGTCCGAGTGAACCAAAACCTTGTGCAACAGTATCACTTTGAACATCTCCATCATAGTTCTTACAAGCCCAAACAAAATTACCATTCCATTTTAACGCACTTGCAACCATGTCATCAATCAAGCGGTGTTCATAAGTGATTCCAGCTTGATCATATGCAGTTTTAAATTCTTTTTCGTAGATGTCTTGGAAAATATCCTTGAATCTTCCATCGTATTTTTTCAATATGGTGTTCTTTGTACTCATGTACAAAGGCCATTTTTTTGAAAGCGCCATGTTAAAGCAGCTTCTGGCAAATCCCATGATGCTCTCATCTGTATTATACATACTAAGTGCAACACCTGCCCCTTTGTATTGATATACTTCATGTTCAATCACTTTTCCGTCTTCACCTTCAAACTTGATTGTAAGTTTTCCTTTTCCCGGCACCACAAAATCGGTTGCACGGTATTGGTCACCAAATGCATGGCGACCTACAATAATTGGACTATCCCAATTGGTAACTAGGCGAGGTATGTTTTTGATAACGATGGGTTCCCTGAAAACGGTTCCATCGAGGATATTCCTGATGGTACCATTCGGACTCTTCCACATCTGTTTCAATTTGAATTCTTCAACACGTGCTTCATCGGGGGTAATGGTAGCACATTTGATGCCTACGCCATGCTCCCTGATTGCATTGGCAGCATCAATGGTTACTTGGTCGTTGGTTTCGTCCCTGTATTCTACGCCCAAGTCATAATACTTGATATCTAGATCCAGGTAAGGTAAAATCAACTTGTCTTTAATGAATTTCCAAATAATTCTGGTCATTTCATCCCCGTCCA